>JBCCXA010000003.1 GCA_039192515.1 Verrucomicrobiota bacterium
TGTTTTCAGGACTACTACTTCTCATTTTTGACCAGCTTTTGCGTCTATTGTACCTATTACCAGTCTTTTCTCACAGTCCTTTTATACACTCACCCCTTTCCCATACTAAGCCAAATCACTTTTTCAGTGACAACTAATTAACTTCTTGATCACACCTCAATATAGCTTATGAAAGAGTTAAGCATGAAAATCGCAGTCATTTTTGGAGGAGCTAGTGCGGAACGAGATGTTTCCATCGCAAGCGGCACTCAAGTTCTCAAAGCATTAAAAATGAAGGGTCACGAAGTTTTAGCTATTGATTCGGCAAATGGAATCGTTACTGGTAAAGAGTTGGATAACCTGCTGAACCAAGAAAAGCTAAAGATCCAGAAAACTCCTCCTGACCAAAAAACTTTACCCAGATTGAAAAAACAAACGGCAAGGGCCCTCACAAGTATACCCGAACTTCATGCTGTAGACCTTGCCTTTCTTACCCTCCATGGGGGTGAAGGAGAAGACGGCACGATCCAAGCATTCTTTGATGTTTTAAATATTCCTTATACTGGTTCCTCGCACAAAGGCAGCGCGCTGGCTATGGACAAAGATCTTTCAAAACACCTATTTCGGGCTGCAGGTGTACCAACAGCTGATTGGGTCCTGCTCAAGTCTCATGAAATCACGCAAACAGAACTAGAGGCATCCTTTGATTACCCGCTCATTGTGAAAGCAAATAAACAAGGATCTTCCGTTGGTTTGTACGTAGCAAAAAGCTGGGAAGAGGTCCAACATGCCATTACCAATACTCTGCAATTTGATGATGAAGTCTTGATTGAGTCCTATATTCCAGGAAAAGAATACACGGTAGGCATTCTCAAAAATGAGGCTTTAGCTGTAGGAGAGATTATACCGCAAAATTCTGATCTATTCGATTATGAAAGCAAGTATCAAGCTGATGGAGCTCAGGAAGTATTTCCAGCAGCCCTTTCTAATGAGCTTACTAAGGAAGCTCAAAGATTGGCTCTACTTGCCCACCAATCGCTAAAACTAAGAGACTTCTCTCGTGTCGACTTTCGACTTGATGAAGAAGGCAACTTCTGGTGTCTGGAAGTCAACACACTTCCTGGCATGACCACCCGCAGCCTACTTCCGCAAAGCGCCTCCTCTACAGGCATTCCATTCCCAGACTTCTGTGAGCGTATTTGCCAAGTTGCTATCGAACGGAATCAATGAGGGCTGTATAAGCCTTGTGCTTGAATATAATCGATTACTTTTGGATGAATGAGCTCTGCAGCTAGAATGTCATCTTCAATCCCCATTCTTAAATACTTACGAATTTCAGAAGCTGATATACCAACCACTTGCTCCTCAGCGAAAATAAGGTTGAGACCCGTATAGCGCTCCACAGATAACTCTTTTGTTTGGCCATGACGTGAGAAGACTAAGCATTGAATCTTGTCCTTTAGTTCTTCAAATCTGGCCCATTGATCGAGGACTCGATACTGGTCATAACCAATTACCAAGACTAATTCGGCAGCGGGATATTGATCCTGTAACCAATGGATTGTTTGCCAAGTATATGAGACACTCTCTTTAGAAAGCTCGTAATCTGAAATCTCTACAGCTTTAACTTCTCTCAAAGCTATTCCTATCATTTGCAAGCGATGCCTGCCTTCTGTGGGGCCCTGCCCGTCCCTTTTATGAGGTGAAAGTTTGCATGGCATCACTATAAGCTTATCCAAGTCATAAAGAGTGTTAGATAGCGCAGCTTGAACGATTTCTACATGACCCATGTGAATTGGATCAAAAGTTCCACCAAAAAGCCCTACTCTTCTCACCGGCTTCATCTCAAATGCTTAATTCTTGGTGAGTTGTTGTTTGATTGCCTTGCCCAAGACTTTACAGCCTACTTCTAGATCTTGCTCTACAGCCTTGGCAGCATTAATCCTCATATACTGCCCAGGCACTGTCTTTGTAAAAAAAACTTCGCCATGGGCAAAAGCCACTCTTTTCTTAAGACAGGCTTGCTGAGCTAATCTAAGGTTTACAGCCTTAGCGAGTTTTACCCACAACATATAACCACCACGAGGATCAGAAACCAGAGCATCCTCAGGTAAATATCTCAACAAAGCCCGCCTCAAAATCTTGCGGCGTTTGCAACAACTTGAAACAAAACGCTGCAGAGATTTCTCCCCTCTAGGATCCAAAAAAAAATGCTTTAGCGTCCTCTCAGATATAACAGAGCTATGAATATTCTCACGGCACTGTATCTCAGCAAAGCTTTCTAAATATTTCCCAGGAATTGCCATACCAACTCTCAAACCAGGAGCAACTGTTTTGGAAAAGCTTGTCACATAGATCACCGTTTCCCCATTATCGTAGGCACGTAATGGCCTTGGCACCCCACCCTCAATAAGGTTGGCATAAATGTCATCCTCAATAATCGTAATTTTTTTCTTACGACAAAAAGCTACGAAATTCTCGCGTTTGTCCTCTGGTATAGTTGCGCCGCTAGGATTCGATAAGCTCGAACATACTATCAGGACCCTTGGCTTATACTGTGAGATGAGTTTCTGGCTTCGCTCTAAATCAATACCAGTTGCTATATCAGTAGACAAGGGTAATACCTTCACACCCTTCGCACTCAACAGCTCTAACATTCCATAATAAGCGGGGCATTCAACGGCCACTACCATACCAGGTTTCACAGCAACATCAATTGCTGTATGAATGGCTTGCGTACAACCGGTAGTTAACACCATTTCCAGTTTGCTAACATCTACACCACGATGCTGCATGCGTTGAGCTAAAATCTCCCGAAGCCCATGGTCTCCCTCCGGGGCCTGATAAGCAAAAAGCTTTTTCCCTTCTTCCCTGTAGGCTTTGGCAAAACATTCGCTTAGCAACTTACCTGGCAACAAATTTGGCGAAGGCACACCTGCTGCTAAGTTGATCAATCCAGGCACGTCAGCTTGCCGCATAAAATCAAGGAGCCGCCACTTCGCCTTAAAAATATGAGGTTTCGTTACTTGCATCGTTTTAACACTGTATCCAACAAACTCCAATATATGCGTCAACTAGCAAGATATCACAATATATTCTTGTTATTCTTTCACCGCTTGTATTGACTTGGGCCCTTACCCGGCATATTTTTCCAAAATGCCATCCACGCAAGTACTCAATCATACCCCACTGCAAAAGGCACATCAAAAGCTAGGAGCTCGCATGGTAGCATTTGGGGGATGGCACATGCCAGTTCAATACGAAGGAATCATTAAAGAACATCATGCTGTTCGATCTGACGCTGGCCTCTTCGACATTAGCCACATGGGCAACTTTATTGTAAGTGGACCACAATCAGGCGATTTTCTAGATAGTGTACTTACCAACCATGTCGGGAAATTAGAAATTGGAGAAGGACAATATAACCTCATGTTAAACGAAGAGGGTGGAGTTATCGATGATTTAATTCTCTATTGCATCGACATTAATACCTATTACTTGGTGGTTAATGCCGCAAAAATATCTGAAGACCTCGATTGGCTACAAACTCACTTAGAGAGATACGATGCAACTGTAACTGACGTCAGTAGCAGCACAGGAGCGGTAGCATTACAAGGGCCTCGCTCTGAAGAAATCATTCGGCGCCTTTTCGGCGGTAATGAGATCCCAACCCGCAACCACATTGCTTTTTGGAAATTTGAAGGACAAGACCTAGCAATTGCTCGAACAGGGTATACGGGTGAGGATGGTTTCGAATGTTTTGTCCCGTCTTCACATATCACTTCGCTTTGGAATCTCATCCTCCAAAAATCACGCGACCTCGGTTGCAAGCCCTGCGGATTAGGAGCTCGAGACACCCTCCGCCTAGAGGCGGGCTTACCGCTTAATGGCAACGACCTTTCTCCCAGCATATCACCAATAGAAGCAGGTTTGAAAATTTTTGTTAATATACAAAAGGAGCACAATTTTCCAGGCCGTCCTATTATTGAAAACCAAATCAAACTTGGTCCTACTCGCAAGTTAGTAGCATTCTCTGTTACGGCCAAAGGAGCTCCACCTCGACCTCATTACGAGATTTTTATCAAAAAGGATAGAGTTGGAGAAATCACAAGTGGTGGGGTATCCCCAACTTTGGAAAAAGGAATAGGACTTGCTTTGATCGAAGCTAAGGAAGCGGTTATAGGCAGAGAAATTTTCATTGAAATTAGGGGCAAGAAAGTGCCTGCTAAAATAGAAAAGAAACCTCTGTATCGAAGAAATTAACATAGTATGAGTGATATTCCAAACGAACTGAAATACGCAGCATCACACGAATGGATCAAACTTGAAGATGGAATTGGAACTGTGGGTATTACAGATCATGCCCAAGAGGAACTAAGCGATGTCGTTTATGTCGAGTTACCCGAAATAGGCACCTCTGTGGCAGCGCAAAGCGCTATAGCAGTTGTTGAAAGTGTAAAAGCTGCTTCAGATATCTACTCACCTGTTTCAGGAGAAATCATTGAAATCAATGAAGGGCTTAATGAAGACCCTTCTTTGATCAACCAGTCACCGTATGAAGGTGGATGGATTTATAAAGTCAAAGTCGAGAAGCCAGAAGAAATTGATGAACTTAAGTCTCCTGAGGACTACAAAGCCCTAACAAACTAATACCTTGCACCATACTAATACTCATTTAATAAATTCGCTTTCTATGGGTTCTAACGATTTCCCTGAACGCCATATTGGACCCACTGAAGAGGATTCTCAGGCAATGGCGAAGGAAATTGGCTATGATTGTTTGGATGATTTGATTAATCACTCAGTGCCAGAGAGCATTCGACTCAAGGAGCCACTCAACTTACCTATGCCTCTTACCGAACAAGAGGCACTCGCAGAACTCAAGCAACTAGCATCACAAAATAAAGTATTTCGCAGCTACATAGGCTTGGGCTATTACAATACCTACACACCTTCAGTGATACTACGTAGCATCCTGGAAAATCCTGCCTGGTATACAGCCTATACACCTTACCAACCAGAAATAGCCCAAGGCCGCTTAGAAGCATTACTTAACTTCCAAACTATGATAGCAGACCTCTGCGCCATGGATATCGCTAACGCTTCCTTGTTAGATGAAGCTACAGCAGCAGCAGAAGCTGTTACCATGGCTTATGCGGCCACCAAGAATAAACGTAATAGGCTTTTAGTAGCCTCCAACTGTCACCCGCAAACGATTGCTGTTATCCAGACACGTGCATTACCATTGGGCATAAGGGTAGAAGTCACGGACCTCCTAACTTTTAAGTTAGACGAAACGGTTTTTGCTGCCCTTGTCCAATACCCCGATACCCATGGAGAGGTCTATGATTTTCATTCTCTTTCTAGAGAACTTCATGAAAACGGCAGCTTATTACTCGTTGCCAGTGATCTGATGGCTCTAACTCTTCTTCGTCCGCCAGGTGAATTTGATGCTGATATTGTTATCGGTAATTCGCAACGTTTTGGCGTACCGTTAGGGTTTGGTGGTCCTCATGCGGCTTTCATGGCTACCAAGGATAAATATAAACGCCTCATGCCAGGTAGGCTTATTGGTGTCACAAAGGACGCCGATGACCAATCTGCGTATCGCCTCTCTCTCCAAACAAGGGAACAGCACATACGTAGAGATAAAGCAACTAGCAATATATGCACTGCCCAAGTTTTACTCGCCGTAATAGCATCTATGTATGCTGTCTATCATGGTCCAGACCGTATTGTCAGTATTGCTCGACGTATCACTCAATTCACTCACTCGCTTGCTAAGTTATTAGAGCAGTCAGGATTTAAACTTCTCAATAAAACCTTTTTTGACACTCTGACTATTGAGCTAACTGATAAAGATAAAGAAGCGGTTGTCAGGCTTGCAAATGAACAATCCATCAACTTTCGAACTGACCAACCTAAAAAAATTGGCATCTCACTTGATGAAACAACTCAAGCTTGTGATGTCTTGCAAATATACCACATACTCCTCGAAGCTACTGGAAACCCTTCAGATACCGTCAAGCTACCTTTAATTGACCAAACGACCATTGAGAGTAACGGCATCTCTCGAACTTCAGATATACTCGTTCACCCCATATTTAATACTTACCACACAGAAACGGAATTTCTGCGCTACCTCAGAAGCCTTGAACTAAAGGATATTTCTCTTGCGACTTCCATGATCCCTCTTGGTTCATGCACTATGAAATTAAATGCCGCCTCAGAAATGCTGCCGGTCACTTGGCCAGAGTTTGGTCAACTTCATCCTTTTGTTCCCAGCAGCCAGAGCCAAGGCTATAAAAGATTATTTGATCAATTAGAGGCCTGGCTCACCGAAATCACAGGTTTTGCCGCTATTTCTCTTCAGCCTAATGCCGGATCTCAAGGAGAATATGCGGGACTATTAGCCATTCGAGCCTACCATGAAAGCAGAGGAGATAAGCACCGCACAGTTTGCCTCATTCCGGAGTCTGCTCATGGAACGAACCCAGCTAGTGCCATTATGGTGGGTTACGAAGTGATAGCGGTTGCCTGTTCAGAGGGAGGAATTGACCTTGATGATCTAGGCAAAAAAGTAGAGCAGTACGCTGAGAGGCTTGCCGCCATTATGGTAACCTACCCTTCAACCTATGGGGTATTTGAACCTACGATTAAGGATATTTGCCAAACTGTTCACCAAGCTGGTGGACAAGTGTACATGGATGGGGCAAACCTCAATGCGCAAGTAGGTCTTTGTAAACCAGGTGACATAGGTGCTGATGTCTGCCACCTAAACTTGCACAAAACCTTTTGTATCCCACATGGAGGAGGGGGTCCAGGCATGGGGCCCATTGGAGTTGCTGATCACTTGGCACCTTTTCTCTCTGGACACCCACTAATCCAGTCTGGAGGCAAAGACGCTATTGGCCCAGTCTCAGCAGCACCCTGGGGGAGCCCATCTATTCTTCCCATTTCTTGGATGTATATCCGCATGACGGGAGCTACTGGTTTAACTCATGCATCTAAAATAGCTATTCTCAATGCTAATTATGTTGCAGAAAAACTAAAGCATTGCTTTCCGGTTCTATTCAAAGGGGAAAATCATTTGGTCGCCCACGAATGTATCATCGACTGCCGGGCGTGGAGAGATTCTTGCCAAATTAATGTAGAAGATATCGCTAAACGCCTTATGGACTTTGGTTTCCATGCACCCACTATGTCCTGGCCAGTTCCTGGGACTATGATGATTGAGCCTACAGAAAGTGAATCACGGCAGGAGCTAGATCGTTTCTGTGAAGCTATGATTTCGATATATGAAGAAATTAAAGCTATTCGGGAAGGGAAACTAGACACACAAGACAATCCTCTCAAAAACGCACCGCATACTGCTTCATCTGTTGTCTCAGACAATTGGTCCCATCCTTATCCGCGCGAGCAAGCTGCTTTCCCTCAAGAGTGGGTCAGAGCAAATAAATTTTGGCCTCCTGTAGGACGAGTGGATAACGTTTATGGGGACCGCAACCTTGTTTGTTCTTGCCCACCCATGGAATCTGCTTCTTGATCGAGTTTTCATATTGAGAAGTAAGATTGCAAGGACATCCCTAAGTGCTTATTCGGATTACTAGTCGTAAAACATACAGATAAACCTGATAAAGAGTAGTCTTACTCGAATCTTAGATCTCTCAGTTTTTTTTCGTCCGGGTTAAATTTCTGTTTCAGCTAATAATTTGTTTGTGTTTTTCGCTTATTAAACTGAAATAGAGGGTTTCTATGAATACTTTCACCGACAACAAAGAGGTTCATGAATCAGGCGGAGCGAACTCTTGTTCATCTGTCATCTCGCTTTTCGACGCATATGTTGTGCCCAATTACAAACGCAATTTTGCGTTGATTAAGGGTGAGGGCACAAAAGTTTGGGATGAAGCTGGTAAAAGCTATTTAGATTTCGGAGGCGGTATAGCGGTAAATTGCCTAGGTCATGCACACCCCCGCATCACTCAAACACTCACTGAGCAAAGCCGCAAGCTGGTGCACGTTTCCAACCTCTACTATAGCGAACCTCAGGGTAAATTAGCTCAGCGAATTGTTGAAAAAACTGGCCCTGGTAAAGTCTTCTTTTGCAACAGTGGAGCAGAGGCCAATGAAGCGCTATTCAAGCTATCACGGAAATTCGGAGCCCCTAAAAATAGGTATGAAATCATTACCGCCACTAAGTCATTCCATGGAAGGACTTTTGCTGGGATATCTGCTACCGGACAAAATAAGGTTAAAACAGATTTTCAGCCATTACTTCCGGGCTTTAAGCATGCTCCTTTCAATGATTTAGAAGCCTTTAAGAATTCTATCACCGAGCAAACCGTAGGAATTCTAATTGAAGGGATCCAAGGAGAGGGAGGAATTCATCTTGCTGATCCTCAATTCCTGCTGGGGCTTCGTAAACTCACTCAGGAGCATGAGATTCTTTTGCTCTGGGATGGTGTTCAGTGCGGAGCGTATCGAACAGGCTCCTGGCAAAGCTATGAGAGGATCTTACAAGATAGTGGTTCTAAAGATTTCCTACCTGATGGTATTGCTATGGCCAAATCGCTGGGTGGCGGATTTCCCATCGGAGCGACTTGGATTGCACAGCCTTATGCAGACCTATTACAGCCGGGAACCCACGGCACAACTTTTGGTGGCACACCTTTGGGATGCGCCGTAGCCAATACTGTACTAGATGTTATTGAAGAAGAAGAACTAAACCAGAATATCACAGCTCGAAGCGAACAAATCATCCAAGAACTTAGCCCACTAGTCGATCAAGACAAAATTAAGACTATCCGTGGTCTTGGTGGAATGATTGGATTCGAACCCTCCATTTCTAACTTTGAGGCTGTAAAAAAGTTGACACTAGCAGGACTGCTTACTGTTCCAGCTGGTGATAATATTGTGCGCTTATTACCACCGCTTAATATTACTGAAAATGAAACTCATCAAGCTTTAAATCTCATCAAGGAAACCCTATGAACCACCTACTAGGAATTAAGGATTTTACTCTAACTGCTGAGGAAACGGATAAATATATTTTTGACCTCGCCACACAATTCAAGGCAAATCGAACTAGTCATGAAAAACCCTTGTTAGGCCAAACTTGGAATCTTATCTTTAGTAAGTCATCGACAAGAACCCGGTTATCCTTCGAAGTCGGAGTTTATGAGCTAGGTGCAAATGGTGTTTTCCTAAACACTCAAGATATCCAACTTGGACGTGGAGAACCTATCATTGACACTGCTCGCGTTATGGGGCGCATGACACACGGTGCCGTCATCAGAACATATGACCAAAGGGATGTGGAGGATTTTGCCCAGTATTCTGAAATACCTACTATTAATGCCCTTACTGACGATGAACACCCTTGCCAAATCCTCACAGACCTATTCACTATCAAAGAAAAATTGGGTGCCATAAAAGGTAAAAAAATTGCTTTTATCGGAGATGCCGATTGTAATGTGGCTAATTCATTTGCTTATGCTGCTCCCATTTTTGATTATAAGCTGAATTTCGCTGCGCCTATTAGCTATCAGTCTAAAATTGACAATAACCATATAGAAACATTTATAGACCCATTTGATGCGACTAAAGACGTCGACGTAATCTACACAGATGTCTGGATCTCCATGGGTAAAGAAGAGGAATCAGAGAAACGTCTCAAAGAATTTCACGGTTATCAAATCAACAAGGCTCTTGTAAAGGAAGCGAAAAAGGATGCACTCGTACTCCATTGTCTACCTGCTTACCGTGACAAGGAGATATCTGAAGAAATACTTGAAGAGAGAGCTACAGATATTTTTGACCAAGCTGAAAACAGACTCCACACTCAAAAGGCTATACTCAGTTGGCTCAATAGCAGTCGTGCCACTTAGCTATTATGCACGAAACGCTTGTCTATAACCGGCAGACGGCACAGCTTGAGCCCGAACCTTTTTTTGGTCAAAAGGCTACCGTATTTTTTCATGAAAGCCATATAGGCTTCTTCTTGATGGAGACCATTCTTCGTTGGAGATGGATTAGTGAGCTGCAAACTATTTATTATCATAAAAGAAGATCTAAAAAAGACATTCAACCCTTTATAGAAAAATACAAAGTTGATATTGCCGAATTACAAGATGAAGTAACTTCCTTTAACTCATTCAATGATTTTTTCGTTCGTAAGCTAAAGCCTGAAGCTCGTCCAATCGACTCAGACCCCAAAAAACTTATTTCCCCAGCGGATGCCAGGTTATTTGTTTATAAAATCAATCAAGATTTAATTGTACCTGTAAAGGGAGTTTCCTTTACTCTTAAACAGTTAACACGAGACCAGGAAATTGCCAAATTTTTCGAAGGGGGATTGTGCTTAATTTTTCGCCTAGCACCTATTGACTACCACCGTTTTTGCTACGTAGATGATGTCAGTTATCAATCTCACATCACAATCAATGGCTGTTATCGCTCAGTAAATCCTATTTCACTTGGAAAGAATAAACCTGTTTTCACAGAGAACCAGCGTCAGTATTGCCTGATGCAGTCGGCTAATTTTGGCCCTATTTTACATATAGATGTTGGAGCGATTGGAGTAGGCCGGATTATTCAACACCACTTACGGGGAGGCTCTTTTGTTAAGGGCCAAGAAAAAGGCTATTTCGAATTTGGTGGCTCAACCTCAATTTTGCTCCTCAAAGAGGGTTCGGTTCGACTAGATAGTGACCTCCTAGAGCAGTCGAGTTCCGGCTATGAGACTTTAGTCCGCTATGGAGAGGCGATAGGAAGCATCTAGACTCCACTCAGCTTATCCTTGGATTTTCAAATAACCTGTAGTAAATTAACTCTATGAGACAAGCATTCTTACTTGTCATGTTTTCGTTGCTTTCCTCATGTCTCTTAGCCATAGACAAAAATTTTGGGCGCGATCCAGAGGCTATATACCTAGAAGACTTGACGGGGTTAGGAGAAGTCCTTATCACACCCAGAGTAAATACTGGCATATATGCCAGACGAAATCTGCAAATATTCCTTGCCAATTTACTCAAAAATCAAAAAGCCATTCTGCTAGCTTATAATAAAGATTCTTACTATGTTCAGATCCCCAATAAGAATACAAAGGGCTGGGTAGATCCAGATGATTTGGAGCCTCTGGATAAAGAATTGATCATACAGATCGCAGAAAAATACGAGAACTACAAAAAGTTCGAGAGTGCGCTCGCAGAGAAAAGAGTCATTCCAGGAATGACTCTAGTGCAAGTAAAGAAAATGCTTGGAAAGCCTGATAAGGAATCCTTTAGAGTTGAAGCATCTGGACGCTATGATTCTTACTCCTACATCACCTATGAAAAGAAGGTCCGATATCAAAAAGTTCGAGACCCGTTTTCTAATAGACTAATTACTACGAGTTATGTCGAAAAGATACCTGTAGGTTCACTCAATATACAGTTTAAGGAGGGCGAGGTCGTTTCCCTAGAGCAGACTGTGGATAATAACCGTAAAACAGACCACCGCTTTAATTAGTTTATAAAGGACTTGATACCTATTTAACCGGATTGATGCTACAGAGATTTAAAGCTCTGTAGAAGATCTTGGTCCCCACAAACACAGAGTCCCCTAGAGGTATCACCTTATTGATGTATCTGCTTCGAGATTCTATTTCTCCCTTCTCAAACTTTACCCATCTTGTTCAACTTGTATGAAATCATCCCAGTTACAGTATGCAAAAACAAGATCTAAGCCCTAAAGCCTACTAAATTGATCAACTTTATAGACATTTAATTTGCTTTGCCCACTAAATGCGTTACTATATGTCACTAAACCCAATTATTTGGAACTCGGAAAATATGGAAAAGCCATCTCCACAATCAAAAAAAGTACAAAATCTTGCTAAAAATGAAAGCATCAAGACTGCTAGTAATTACCTTCGTGGCACACTTATAGAAGGACTGGCAGACCAAACTACTGGCTCACTTGCTGCAGATGATACCCAATTGACTAAATTCCATGGAATTTACCAACAAGATGACCGAGATGTGCGCAAGGAGCGACGTAAACAAAAGCTAGAACCTGCATTTTCCTTCATGATCCGTGTCCGTGTACCTGGCGGAGTATGCACACCCAAGCAATGGTTGGAAATGGACGAAATCGCTACAACTTATGCAAACCAAACACTCAAGCTTACAACTCGCCAGGCATTTCAGTTCCATGGAGTCATTAAAAGCAATCTGAAGACTACTATTCAAGATATCAATAAAGCTGTGTTAGATACCATTGCAGCTTGTGGTGATGTCAATCGAAATGTCATGTGTAATCCCAATCCTTACCAAAGCACGCTTCATGCAGATGCCCTAAAAACTGCACAAGATATTAGTGACCATTTGACACCCAGAACAAAAGCTTATCACGAAATTTGGTTAACTGATGAAGCTGGTGAAAAGCACCAAGTTACAGTTGATCCAGAACATAGTAATAGGGAAGAGGAGCCTATCTATGGTAAGACTTATTTGCCGCGCAAATTTAAAATCGTTGTAGCCATTCCACCCAGTAACGATGTCGATATTTTTGCTCATGATTTAGGTTTCATAGCCATTATTGAAGAGGAAAAAATTGTTGGCTACAACATTACGGTTGGAGGGGGAATGGGTATGACCCATGGAAATGAAAAAACTTACCCCCGCCTAGCCGATGTCATGGGATATTGTCTACCCGAGCAAGTTGTTGAAGTTGCCGAAAAAGTGGTCCTTGTACAGAGAGACTATGGAGACCGAAACGACCGTAAACATGCTCGCCTTAAATACACCATTGAGGATCACGGACTTGATTGGTTCAAGGCAGAAGTAGAGAAACGTCTAGGTTATAAATTAGAGGATCCCAAGCCTTTTCACTTTGATGACAATGGAGACCGGTATGGATGGACAGAAGACGCCAATGGTAGCCATCACTTGACACTCTTTATTACTAATGGCCGAGTTAAGGATAGCAAGGACTTGCCCATGTTAACTGGACTACGTGAAATTGCTAAAATCCATACGGGTGATTTCCGTTTGACGGCAAACCAAAACCTCATTATAGCCAACATCTCTAGCACCCAAAAACCAGCTATTAAGCAACTTCTGGAAAAGTACAATATGCATGATACGTACGAGGCCTCGGGAATGCGCCTCAATTCAATGGCGTGCGTAGCCTTGCCTACATGTGGGTTATCTCTTGCAGAAAGTGAACGTTACCTCCCCAGCCTGATTGGCGAGCTCGAAACAGTTCTAGAAGAATGCGGGTTGAGAGATGATGCCATCACCATCCGTATGACCGGTTGCCCGAATGGATGTGCAAGGCCCTACATTGCAGAAATAGCTTTTGTCGGTCGAGGACCTTCCTCTTACAATGTTTATCTAGGAGGAGGATTTGTTGGAGACAGACTGAACAAACTATACAAGCAGTCTGTAAAGGCCTCAGAGATCAAAGGGCTATTAAAACCCGTCATTCTCGATTACGCTCAGACGCGTAAAGGAGGGGAAAAGTTTGGCGATTTTGTTATTCGAAAAGGCTACGTGTTGGAAACAAAGGCTGGTAGAGAATTCCATGAAGACTTTAAGGAGCCAGAACCCGTTCTAGCTTAACCATCTTAAATTGAAGATCTCTTGCCTAAGCGCGGCTGGTATATTTACCAGTGCGTGGGTCTACTTTAATCTTGTCACCTTCTTTGACAAAAAGAGGAACCTGGACGGTGACCCCAGTTTCTAAAGTAGCAGGTTTTAGAGCATTCGTTGCAGTATCTCCTTTAAGTCCTTCTGGTGATTCGGTAACCTCCAAGACTACTGAGGGAGGCAACTCTACACCTACACACCGGCCATCTATAAATACGAGATCCACTTCAGAATTTTCAGTCATGTAGTCCTTTGAAGGTCCCACAAGATCTGCAGCTAAAGTCATATTCTCATAGGACTCTAAATTCATAAAGACAAAGCTATCCCCCTCTGGATAACTATATTCCCATTTTTCAGTACTCACATTAACCAGCTCAACTGTATCACTTGTCCGAAAGCGCTCTTCTAGCTGCTTACCAGTAGATAGAGACTTTAGGGTAGCTTGCATATAGGCAGGGCCCTTGCCAGGCTTACGGTGCTCTTTTCCTACGAGAATACAATTATCATTATTCCACTTGATCGCCTGACCAACCCTTAAATCATTTACATTAGACTTTGCCATAACAACTACGAAGTAATGAAGGTGTAATTATCCCAGCTCAAATAAGAAGTGCAAATGAAAAGTGCCGTTAGCTTCAAAATGGGTATTGGCCCTCAGCCAAAAACTTTATCTAGAAGGCTATCTTTTTTAGTATTCTGCAGACATTTAAGCCAAAAGCTAAAAGCCTCTTTCCAACTATTGCTCCAGCTATGGGGGGAAGAACTCAATAGCCATACTTTTTGATAATCTTCAGCTACTGGCTGAAATTTTATGTCTTTTAATAAACTTTTATCTACTTCCTTCATTCTAGCCTGAATTTCGGGAACATTATTTCCCACCACTTGGATAGGAGCATTTACTTGTCTCAAGCTTTTTAGATCAAAATTCTGTTTAGGATAAAATAAGGTAATACCAGCAACTATTTCTTGGTCTTTGACCGCGTTGATTACAACATCAACACTTCCTCTGGCACCAATAACTAAAACTTTATCCATGCGGAAGCGCGGACTAGATTTGAAAAATTGTATTCCTGTTTGCACAGCTTTAACAGAAGTGCCCAATTCTACCCACTGTTCAAGGATCTGGGCCCCTTCTTGTGTTTGAGCCCTTTCACCATTGTAAAGATCGACTGCAAGCACAATATAACCCAAATCAGCTAGTTCTCGACACACTTTACACACAGAGCTAGTTAGGCCCCAAGAGTCCGGTGCTATGACTAAGCCCGCTTTAGGTCTTTTTTCTGGAATAACTAAGTAACCAACATCCTCGGATCCATAGTCTCTTAATGAAATCAGCATAGCGTTATCATCATTAGGCTGATTTTGCCCTACACTGACTTGTCCGTTAGCAAGTAAAACCCACACAACAGACAACGAAATCACAAGTCTTCTCATCATATATAAGCCTTTATAGATCTAAAAAATTCTTCAGCAACTGCTTTCCTTGCCTTGTTAATATCGACTCTGGATGGAATTGCACACCATGTAAGGGTTTGGACGTGTGGCAAATACCCATGATTTCACCTTCTTTTGTCTCTGCAGTCACTTCTAAGCAAACTGGCAATGACTCTCTCTCCACGATCAACGAATGATATCTTGTTGCTTCAAATGGGTTGGTCAGTCCATGAAACAAACCATTATTCTGATGCGATATCATAGAGGTTTTGCCGTGCATCAAATTAGCCGCCCTAACGACTCTCCCGCCTAAACTTTGAGCTATACACTGATGTCCCAAACAAACTCCTAAGATAGGCATCTTATGACTCAAGCTTTTTATAAGTTCATTTGAAATACCAGCTTCTTCAGGTCTACCAGGACCCGGAGAAATGACAAGATGCTTTGGGTTTATCTTTTTGACCTCATCCAAAGACACTTCATCGTGGTAGTAGACTTTTAACTCTGCCCCAAGTTCTCCAAAATACTGCACAAGGTTGTATGTAAAAGAATCGTAATTATCAATTATCACTAACATACCGCTATTTCGTATCAGAGGTGCTCGAGCCTTACAGGCACACCCTTTTCATGGAGGAAGTCTTTTACCTGGCCAATGGTTAAAATCTCAAAATGAAATAGACTAGCAGCTAACACCGCATCGGCATTACCCTCTATGAGAACTTCTTTAAAATGCCGCAACTCTCCCGCTCCACCACTAGCAATGACAGGTATATTCACCGCACTAGAAACTGCTCTTGTTAATTCTATATCGTAGCCAGCTTTTGTCCCATCCGCATCCATACTCGTCAGAAGAATTTCCCCAGCTCCTAAATCTTCTACCCTCTGAACCCACTCTATCGCATCGAGCCTAACTGGAGTTCGACCGCCATGTGTATAAACTTCCCATCCCCCATCAATTTTTCGCTTGGCATCTACTGCAACTACTATTGCTTGAGTTCCAAATGCTTCGGCGCCCTCTTTTACTAATTCTGGTCTATTCACAGCGGCAGTGTTCACACTAACCTTATCAGCACCAGCCTCTAGCATAACTCTCATATCTTGAACTTCTCTGATGCCACCTCCTACGGTCACTGGCATAAAGACACGCTCTACAGTCCTCTTTACAACATCAACCATTGTGGCCCGATTATCGCTGGAAGCGGTAATATCTAGAAAGACCAACTCATCAGCGTACTGTTTATCATATGCGATAGCACTTTCCACAGGATCTCCAGCATCTTGTAAGCCTTTAAAATGAACGCCTTTCACCACACGACCATCTTTGACATCTAGGCAGGGAATAACTCGCTTTGCTAGCATTGTGTTTTAAGACTATGCAGAATTATCTTGGGCTAGAAGGAAATAGTCGCTTTTTTGGTATTACTAAAAACTTTTAATGAGAACCATTACAGATTTTAAAGTGCGAGTACTGAAATTAAAAATACTCCATACACTTTGTGCTTCCATTACAAATCCTTGTACTATTTAATTTAAGGTAATTGGTGAGAGGAAATCATGTCTAAGAAAACAGAGAAATCTAAGTCTACAAATAAAGCAACTAAAGAGCCTCATACAGAATCCACCTCAGAACATAAGAGCAAGTCCGTTAAGACAGACCCAGAAATTGTAAGTGATGATCGAATTGCTGTAGCCGTAGCCAGCAAGTTTGATGTAGGTAGCAAAGAGCAAAAGGAAGCAAGCTCAACTCACAGCAAAGTGGAACCTGCCTATGAGAACTTGGGGGAACTTCCTGATTTCTATGAAACCAGGAAATGCTTTCTGGCACCACGTGACCCATACCACCTGTTTGCTTACTGGGACCTTTCGTATAACCAAATTAAAGAATACGAAAATGCCGCTCATGATGATAAAGTGTTTATACAGCTATGCTATACAAATGGCCATCGCGTGCAGCAAGCCCAGATCTACCCCGGAAGCCGAGACTGGCACATAGATGTGCAAAAAGCTAATACAAGTTTCTACGCAGAAATAGGCTATTACCAGCCCGATGGCACCTTTTTTGTCATTTCGCGCTCATGCACCGCCACTACCCCTCCCGACCAGATGTCGCAAAACACTCAAGTAAAGTATGTAACTATACCATTTAATTTCACGTTTCGACAGCTCTCTGAGATTATCTTGGGCAAAAGCCTACCGGGCGAGGAATTAGCTGATACCCTGTCACGCCTGCAAGAAGATGGATATCCGTTCCCATTTGAGACTATGGCCAAGCGTAGACTCTCTCAAGGAGAGCAACATAAACTATTAGAAATTATGGCTGGCGAAGTAGTTCGTCGAATCAACATGGGGTCCTTTGAAATGACTGAAGTGCTACGCAGAAGGTATGCTGACCTTGTCACGAGTGGGCAATGGGAAAGCCCGGGCTTTTCACCTCATATGTCCTCATGGTTCGGTAGCAGGCATATGATGGAATTACCGGAAGATTTTTTCCTACACGTCAATGCCGAGCTCATCATATATGGAGGAACAAAGCCCGGGGCCAAAGTAAGAATTGATGGGCAAGAAATAGATCTCAGTACTGACGGCACATTTCATTATCATTTTAATTATAAGGACGGCATTTACCATATACCGGTTGAAGCCTCTTCTACTGAAAACAGTCAAACAAGATCAGCTCTTCTATCCTTTGCCAAAGAAAGTAATCGCTCAAATGGCACCTTCGAGACGCCACAGCTCGATAAGGCTGAACCCTTCGGCAAGGTTAAGTAACGCTTACTAAATCAAGTGCCATTTATATTTATAATAGCCCCGTGCGCTGGATCTATGCCTCTGGATTATATGGCTGACCGTCAGGACGTATGATGCGCACGGTAACAAAGATCATGAGATGCTTCTTGATAGATCTTTCCGCTTCACTTCTGAAAGCCCTTCCAACCAAAGGCAAATCACCTAGGATAGGTACCTTTTCGTCAACTAAATCTATATCTTCACGTATCAGACCGCCTAGGACCATAGTCCTTCCATCTTCTATTTCGAGTTTAGCACCCTCTATAGTGCGCATGGAAAATACTGGCTGATTAATTGCATTCTCATTAGCTAGAGCCAAAGAAAAAGTGTTATCGCTATTCTCGACTACATCAAAAATCCTTGATCCATAGTTAATGAAACCATCAAACTGAACTACTTCGGGAACTATTTCAATAAGCACCCTCTTCCTATCAGGGGTAATAACAGGGTAGACAGTCATAGAAACACCTACATCTTGTTTCTGGAAGGCTACAGGCCATGCTGGAATAACAGTTGCAGGAGTAAAATCACCTGTCACTAATACCAAATCACCTACGTCTACATCTCCACTTACCTGTTGAATTTGAGGAGCATCAAAGTCGGTAGGATAAATAAATTCACGAACCACTTTGATTTCACCTTTGACGCTATTATTCACTACTACAGAAGGCGCCGTCATAAGGTCCGTGCTTTTTTTCTGATCTAAAGCGTCTAAGATATAAGCCAACTCATGGCTATTTGAAATTTGACCGTAAATAGCTAGTCTATTAGTTGCACTATTGTCAAAACCACCAGACCCTACTGTATCCGCTGCCGAACGAGATTCGATTTGTCTATCCAAGCTATTTTGGCGGAAATTTCTAATTCCCTTCATGTTAGTTCTGACTTCCGCATCTCCCAATAGCAGATCTGTTCCAGGAACCGAGCTTACACCTAGAAAATCTCCCTGTATTGCTAGATTATTGGTGAGAGCTACCAGATCCTCTTGATTTATTTCCACAAACCTGGCTTCCACTTTAACCAGCAAATTCTCGCTTGAATTTGTAACCGACACCAGCTCCTCAACTAAGTCAATTTGATCTTGGGTATTTCTAACAGTTAATATACCTCTACTTGGGCTGTAGGAAGCCGTAGCACCTTCGGGAAAATCAACTCCCTTGTCTTCAAGGGACTTGGTAATTCTTGTTCTATCAGATAAAACGGTCGTTTCACTAGCTGCGCTAGATCTTCTACGACGCCGGCTACTTGTATCATCCTCGGTAACCTCACCTGTAGCTTCAAAGAAAGAAGCATCTACAACAAACTCTCTGCTCACCAACACTTCTGATCGTTCATCTAGGCTCACGATAAAAACAGCGTATTCCTCTACTCTATATTTCATGGCAGCTAAGGTTGTCACATAGCGTAGCGCCTCCCCGATAGGTATAGATCTTAGACTTATGCTAAAGGCATTTTTCGATTGTGCCGCTTTGTCTTTTAAAATGAAGTCAATGCCCTCACCCTCAGGATCATGAAATTGAGATTGCTGCTTCAGATAACTAACGGCATCTTGTATAGTAGCTCCTTTGAAATTGATCTCCGGGATAATAATATTTTTAAGTTTGTTGTTGATATTAAACTTATTGCTGCGCTGCAGAGGCTGCCTGGTGACCGGTGTCACTTCTTCCAACACGTCCTGTTGCTGGCGATCACTCCATGCTTTCCTAACTATATTGGCATTTTCCTTCTGTTTCGCTTTACGGCCAATATCCATAGCGTGTGCTCTTTTCTTGTGAAGATTTTCAAGTTTTTTGGCCGCAACCTTATTGTAAGGATCAATAAAGATGACCTTATTAAAAAGTTTTTCCGCCTCGTCATATTGTCCTGTGGAAACCAAGTCATTTCCTCTCTTGATTAAATCAGATACCTCATTCAGATTTCTTACAAACCTCTCATCCACGGCTGGATTGATAATTTTACCATCCTCGAGGCCTAGAATCCTCTCCGCATCATCAATAATTTCATAAACTGAAACTTGATCTGGATCTAGACTCACAATTTCTTTCCCCAATTCAATTGCTTTAAACCAGTTCTTTTCCTCTAGCAACTTATTTAGCTCCTGTATTTTTATATTAGCCTTATAGCGCTTGGCCTGGGTATGTATTTCTTTTCCAGGCCCAGTATTGGGAACTGAAGCCAGTATTTTATCAATTTGCTCCGAAGCTTCCTGGAATTTACCTTCCAATATCAGGTTTCGAGCCAGGCTGAGATCTTTTGTCGCACTTAGGACCAGCTCTTGTCTCCTTATTGACTCCTTTTGTAAGATAGATGAGGCTTGATCATTCTGGGCAACAGCTCTACTGAACGCGCCCAGAAGCGGGATGGCTATAGTAAGAAATAAAAGAGATTTAAACATAACTTGCTTCACTTTTTGATTAATTTGAAATAAACAATTCTTCCTCAGTCTCGGTTAAAAATTCGGGAGTTCCATCGGGATTTACCAGTCGTGCTGTTACAAATAATGTGAGATTACTCTTCACATCTCTGGTAGTCTGACTTCTAAACAGTCTTCCTATCAATGGAAGATCTCCAAAGAAGGGCACTCTGTCCTCTATTTCCTCAACGTCATCCCTAATAAAACCACCCATAACAACTGTCTGACCATCAACCACTTTTACTTGCGTCTCAACACTCCTAACCGTAAAGACAGGTTGAATAGCCACCGCATCAAAAATAACAAAAGGATTATTCGCGTCTACTGGGTTAGCTGAGGAAACGTCTCCCCCATAGTTGATAAACCCATCAAATTCGCTCACAATTGGCTTTAGCTCGAGGTCTATTGTGCGGTCACTATTAGCTGTAGCTTTAACATCCAAAATAATACCGATACTTCTACTTTCAAAAGCTAATGGTCCGCCTGGCTCCGGTATTCTTGTTACAACGGATCTATTATTATTGGTCTGAAGAGGCTCAGGGGCTTCATACTCGGTTGGGTATAACATTTTCCTAGCAATATCTATCTTTGATCTTTCTCCGCTAATAAGCGTAACTCGAGGAGCAGCCATCAGATCACTACCCAGGTTTGTCTCAATTGCACTAATTAAGGCTCTGAAACCGGATTCAGCAATGATGCCGCTAAATGAAAAAGTATTGGATGATCTCGAACTTAAAGTCTGACCAAGTAAATCATCAATACCATCATTGTCTAGACCTGCAGTCGATCTAAGTCCGGCCGTAGCTACACCACCCTTGGCCACCTCTAGAGCAGTGCCATTGATATCTACGGTTTGAGCTCTATCGATAGCAAAATTTGGAGCAGTAGATCCATCTGCTGAAAAACCACCCGTAGTGACACCAGAGGGATCAGCAAATTCATTAGCTGGATCTGTTAAAAATTCATTGGTGTTCTGATCAAAGGAACCGCGGTCCTCTGTAAAAAATAAGTCAAAAGGATTCGGCATGCCATCAACTAGAGCCTGATAGGTAAATGACAAATCTTTCAAGCTGTCCTCTTTGAATTGAATAAATTTTGCTTCTACCTCTATCTGTTTACTGTTCGGATCTTGGCGGGCTAATAACTGATCTATTAGATTCAGTTGATCTAAGGTATTTTTTACAATGAGTTTAGCAGCTCTTGGCAAATAAGTGGCCTTTGCACCCAGGCTAAACTGAACACCATTACTCTCTAATTCCTGCTTCACATCTATAGAGGCTACTTCAACTGTCCTAGCGGTGGTGGCACCTATAGTAACATCTGTTGTTGTGAGTGGCGTATTGAAAAAATTGGGAGGGACAGAGTAGCTTCTAACACTCATGACTTCATTAGTCTCGTTATTTGGAAAAATAAAGACCGCATGCTCCTCGATTTTATATTGAAGATTGGTCAAGGTCATAATGTATTCTAAAATTTGAAGCAGCGGTGCTCCTTTGATATCTAAAGAGACCGTTTTGTTGACATTTGAAGGTGGAGCTTCAGCACCGCCCTCGGCAGAACCTATGAAGGTAGGATCTGTTTTCAGCACAAAATTGATTCCTCGCCCCTCCGAATCAGCGTCGCGACTTTGTCTGGCGAGGTATTCTATGGCATCCGAGACATCAATCTCTGTAAAGGTTATTTCAGGTATGATAATGCTCTCTAATTTATTCTCAATAACGATAGCATTATCTTCTACTTGTTGATTACCTTGAACCTCAACGGCACTCTGTTCTCTAACCGACCTTGTAACCTCGATGTTCCATCCTTTTTGAACCTCGTAAAATGCTTTTTCTCTTTCCGCATGATAGCGAAGGTTAATGGCGGTAATTTTTTCATCTTCAGCTTTAATCACTCTTCTCAAAGCAGTTTTATTGTAAGGATCTATCAGCAATACCTTTTTATATCTATTGACTGCTCGATCTAACTGCCCAGTCTCCATGAATCGGTCCCCTTCAAAGATAAGTCTTTGCACTTCTGAAACCTTTTCTACAAGCTCTGGTGTGGCAGCAGTACTTCCTTGAAATTGCTCTTGCAGTGACAAATCTTCCTGCTGCAATTCATTTACCTTAGCGCGGTACTCGCTATTGCTGGGAACCGCTGAAACAGCCTCAGTCCAGTATCTTAATGCCGCTTCCTTATCGCCTTTGGCCTCAGCCTCCCCAGCTAGTAGCGCATTGATCGAACCCAATGCTAACTTGGCTTCATTATGAACTGCTGAAGTAGGACCACCCGGCATAGTGTTTTCTATAATGCTTTGGAATCTCATACGAGCCTTAGTTAGCTCATTAGCGCCAAGAAGCTTATTGCCCTCATCTAAAGACTGCTTTAGCAGAAGCATCTTCTCCATTCTCGCCACAGACTCTGCTTGCACTACACTTGCAGAAGATTGATCCTGAGTGTAAGCACTAAATGGTATAAAGATTAAGTTTGTAAATAGAAAAAGTTTCAAAAGGCTTGGTTTATCGGGACAGCTCATGACTATGATCCTAATTTTATCTTATGTGAATTTTTATTGAGTTTTAGGTAAAAACATGTATTGGTCAAGGATTTAAATTCTTTAGTATTCTAATTTATTCATTTGTCCCAATAGGTATTTTTTGAGGGATGACAATTCTTTTTCCTGTATCCACATCTAAAATGTCTATTAAGCGGCTCTCCCCCTCCTCTGATCCCGGATTCACTAGCTTATAGGCTTTGTCTCCTATAAGAAATTCTTTTCCTCTACTAACCTTGGAAGGCTCTATATCCAAATCGGGAACATCCAATGCTAATTCCACCCAACTTTCCGGAGAATCAATTCGCTCACCCTTCGGCAGTACTAGCTTTTGTCCTGGAATCCTCATGTCCTCTAAAACTAAAGTGGAATTGTCTACGGTTTTCTTCCCTCCAGTGGCAGGATTAACAATCTCTTTTACATCTTCTTTAAAATCTACGATTTTGTAGTCCTCAAGCATATCCCCTATCTTTACCAATCTGGAACGATCTCCCGTCTTCACATCCACAAGATTGATCTGGAAGCTATAGATTCCCCCTGGCTCTCTATTATGAGATCTAAACACCATACGAAAAGGTATATACTCATAGTTTACTACACGAATCTTGTATTTCAGATCGCCTCTATCTTGGGGATCTACTGGGCTGGTCTTAAGGACATACTCCTCGTAATTTGTAAAGCCATCGTTATCTTGATCTAGATGGCCAATTTTACTCTCAATTGAAAAATTATATTTTTGTTTCCATCCGATCTGAATGCCCTCAGGGTCAACTACATCTGGAAGTAAAACATCAATCTTCCCAGTCTCTGGAGCATAAGCAATGAGCCTAGCCCCGAATAGGCGATGCTGTAGTGGTGGCGTTTGAGAAGATGACTTGAGGCCCTCTAGCAGACCCGCATATCTTTGATTATTCCAAGGCTCAACCGTTTGAGGTGCATTTCTATTTACAACATCTGCAAGCTTGTGAGAAAGAAATGATTTGGTCAACATGCCGATGGTTACTAGCACGAGCACCCCTATCAGCACCAACTGCTCGGGAAGTATTTTTTTATCTGCGCTCATAACCTATTTCTTCGCCACTTATTTTCTCTTTGGCTTTTGCATAGCCTCTTGCACTCTAGCATTTAGCTCTTCTATTCCTTGCTCACCTTTCCAGACAATCATATCCACCCGGATTCGCGCTTTTACCTTCTCTTGACCCGCAATCTGACGATATAGAAGACTATCACTCTCCTCATCTCCAGACTGTGATGTATTGAGTTTGGTAACATCATTTTTCTGTGGGAATGTAGCAATTTCATTTTTCAGAGATACAAAGCGACTCACAAGAATTAGCTTGGACGCTGCGATACCATTCACCACCTTAGACAGGGCTTGAGGCGAGGCAATAAACTCAATCTCAAAAGGGTAAACGTAGTAAAGCCCCTGGCCACCGGGTAATACTTTTGCCTTCAATTCTTCATCCCCGAAGGCAGTACCGCTCTCAACCAGTACTCTCTTGAAGTTAAGGATCTCACTAACACCGGCTTCAATCAAAATATCTGCTAAAGTAAATAGGCCAATCATCTGCCGGCCTAATTCTAGAGTAAATTCATTCTTAGGACTCTCTAAGCGATATCTTGCAAAGCCAAAGAAAAAATCCTCCGCGTAGCTCACTCTCTTTTCTTTCGCTTTGGCATCCGCCTGCTCACCTTTTTCAAACAGAAGCTTCTTCCAGTTGTCTTTTGATAGCCCCTTTTTATCGCCAACCATGATTTCATCAAAGAGCACTTCTGTTTCCTCCAGCACCGGAACAACCTCCGCAGCTAATGCATCTGCTTGCTCAAGATTTACTTTAATCTCCTCCAAGCTTTTTGCGTTCGGATACGCACCACTTGTCTCCAGTCCGCGGATTTTACTTTGTATACTTCTCTTTGATTCATTCGCCTTATCAAGCTGTTGCGAGCTAAAAAACCATCCTGCACCACCCATTAGCCCTACAACTACAAAAACCCCTATAAATAATTGAAGATGTTTGGGGATATCCTTCATGGCGTCAGATCTGGTTGCTCCTCTTCATTAAACCGAGCATGTATTAGATACTCTAGGGCTATCTTGTCTTTCTCTGGCTTTTCGCGCTTCACGATCTCAACACTCTTGGCATCCTCAGATCTGAAATAGTCCGTGTCTTTAAGATTATTTTCAAAGCTGTTGACGATACCAGGTTTTTCTCCTCGCTCGAATAGCCCACGAATGATCAATACCTCCCCTTTAGGAGCTAAGTTAAGTTCAACTGGAGCTTGCCGAGACGCACTTCGCCGATCCTGACGATTCCGTGACGCACCAGATCGCGGCCGTCCTGTACGAGTTTGCGCCACTGGCAAATTTTGTGGTATCTCTTCCACGTGAGGCAACTCTACATTTCTAGCTGAACGAACGGAATCTTCATCTTCAGCTTTATTGTATGTAAGATTTATTTCTGTAATCCATAAACCGGGCGAAACTGCCCCCTGCAAGCTTGTAATGAGTTCAGGCCAAAAATCACGCTGTTGCTTAAGTTTAAGAGCAGAGTCTACTTTTAATTTTGCGAGATCGTACTTTAGTTTGACATCGTCAATATCTTTGCGAAATCGGTCTTTTTGGCTATACTCAGATTTTAAAGTCAAAATTATTTTATCAACCTGCATAGCCATGAACATATTAGTTCCAGCTGTTATCAGGAAAAAAAGAATCCATACAGCAACAGCAGCCCAGATAAAAGGCATCCTTTTTCCTTGATCCTTTTTAGCAGAAAAGGAGGGAGGATCTAAATTAATCTCAACTGGCACATCCCCAGATTCGCGCAAGGCAAGTCCTACTAACGAGCCGAGCAAACCGACTTCCCCATTTAATTTTTGACTATCAATATTTGGTGAGACTATAACGTTTCTAAGTGGATTGAAAAATTCTACAGGCAAGTTCAATTTATCATTAAAGAATATATCTGAATAGGCCATTAGACTCGTTCCACCTGACAAATATACTGCCTCAGGAGCTTTACCTCCTTGTTGGTTTCGATAAAAACTAATAGATCGACTTACCTCTGCATGTAGTCTAGAAAAGATGCCCCGAGCGATTTTTGAAATCCTGGCAGCGGCTGCGTCATCAGGGTCCTGGTATGCTCCACCAAGACCGACAAATCCTTTACCTTTTTTAAGCAGCTCGGAAGCGATAAACGGCTCTTGGAACTCATTTGATATATTTTGAGAAATGAGGTGTCCTGCTATAGGAACTGTTCTGCAAAAAACTTGGTGACCATCTACGAATATAAGATTAGAGCTCTTTGCCCCTATTTCTATGATCAGATTACAACTCGGGTTATCAGGATAGTTATATTTAAATGCGTTGATAATAGTTAGAGGCGCTACATCTACACAACCTAACTTTAAATTCGAAGCTGACATCAAGCCTGCTATATCCTCAACAAGATCCCCTTTCATGGCGACTATGAGCGCCTCCGTATCCGGAGCTCCCTCACGTCCTAGGATTTGATAATCCCATACGACCTCATCAATAGGGAAAGGCACATTTTGCTGAGCCTCAAAAACAATCATCTGGCTTAACTGCTCAGGAGCCACAGCGGGAAGTTTAACAAATCTCGTGAAAACAAAATGCCCGGAGACACAACAATGAATTTTACCAGAAGAAAAGCCGATTCTCTGGAGCGCCTTTTGCAAACTCTGCAACAGAAAAGGATTGCGATCTTGTTCTTTGTTAGGATCTATACCCAGATCTTCAACAGCGTAATTCTGCAAAGTCAAACGTGCATTCGAGTCCACTATAAACTCGGCCAATTTCAGCGAGTTTGACCCCAGATCAACAGTTAGAACTTTTCCTGAAGGCACTTTCTTCCTACCCCAAAGGTATTATTATCTGTTAAGAGGCTTGTACTGATTATAAAGTAATGCATTCGCAGTCCACCAGGGTGAATCTTTTGCCTCAACTAAGGCATCACGGACTTGCTTGCCTTGGCGATACCAGTTTTCATCAAAATCCGAAATGATGAAGTCCTTACTGCCAACTTCACGCCCCCTGACTAACGCCTTTACATGTATATTAAAATCTTTTATTCCTCCTTTTTTGAAAAAACTAGCCCCCATTTTTTCACCTCCATAACGTAGTAGGGCCGTCGGGGATAGATACATGGCTACTAATTGGTCTCCTCCAACTGGGACATTGATAAAATTGCTCTCCCCTATGAGAGTCACCTCTTCATCATTGTTGAGTGCGTCTAGCGCGGCAATGAAGAATTGAAAACTTAACTCCTCTAATAAATCACTATCTCCATCACTTTCCACCGTAAACTCTACTTCAATCTCTTTCCAATCCTCCTTGAGAATATTGTTTCGAGACCTTCCACCGCCTGGACCAACCGACTTAACATCATCAATTTCAATTTCATCAATAATTACTTTAACATCCTGCGCATAGGCCTGCGGTGTCATCAGGCAGACTATGAGTGTAGCTGTGAAAAAAGCACGCAATAGGGAATGAAGCGTCATGATCATCAATTACAGTAGTACAACGACCTAAAAAGCGTCAATCTTTTTACGCTTCTAGCAGTGGATTCTCGCAAAAGGCCCACATCCACGGGAATATACATCATTAAAGCACTTGTAACTAAATCTACCTAGACAGCAGCATAGGAATTCTAACCCGTTGACTTAGAATATATTACAACCAGGATGAAAATTTAGAACCTACAGTACTCCTTTCTTGGTCAAAGCAGCTTCTAGCGCTCGATCCATTAACTTCTCTGCTAAAGGACGAGTCTTTTCATCGAGTTCTCTTAATTGTTGTTTAAGTTTTGTCAGGTTTTTTTCTTTTTGAGCTTGCTTGAGCTGTCCAAGGATAAGTTCTAACTCTTTTGCGCAAGTCTCCTCAACCTCGCCTTTCAACATCTTCAAAGCCGTCATGGCAGCTTTCATTTGCCTCTCTGCCTTCATATTCGTCTCTATCCACCTACGCTCATTCATGTCCTCAAATGCGTAATCTACAGATTCTGAGACCATGCGCTCTACTTCCTCATTACTTACATCGACGGCCGAATTAATCCGAAGCACCTCCTCTTTATTCGACTCAACATCCCGAGCTAAAACCTGAAGTACCCCATCGGCATCAATTTCAAACTGAACTCCAACTTTAGCACTTCCCCTAGGGCCTGGTTTAAAGGGAATCTCGAGACCACCAATACACCAGTTGTCATTTGCAAGCTCTCGCTCACCTTGTAAGACTTTAATTGCCATAGAACTCTGCGCGTCAACAGCATTAGTAAAAAGCTCACCAGCTTTAATAGGAATAGTCGAATTACGTGGGATGATGACATTCATAAGCCCTCCAAAAGTTTCAACACCAAGGGAGAGCGGTGTCACATCCAAAAGGGTAATATCGCTTATCGCGCCACTCAACATACCTGCTTGAATCGTGGCCCCTAATGCCACCGCTTCATCCGGATGAATACTGGTATCTGGCACCAAGCCAAAAATATCACCAACTAAAGCTTGGATAAGCGGCATTCGCGTTTGCCCACCTACTAAAATAGCTTTATCTAGCTGATCTAATTTTAGCTTACTGTCTTGCAAGGCTCTTAAACAATGCTGTTTAGTTTTCTCGATAACTGGGCGGGCTAAGCGCTCTAAATCACCTCGTGTAATCTCTTTCTCAAAACTAAAGCCATTGCGTAAAAATGGCAGACTAAGCATCGACACATCACTCACTGAAAGTTCACATTTCACCCTTTCTGCTTCCAATCTTATTTGCGCAGACTCTTCAGAGAGTAATTGGTCCCCCATACTGTCTTCCACCTGTGATTGAATCCAATCTGAAAGAGCCCCATCAATATCATCTCCCCCTAGCTGGGTATTGCCATGAGTCGCCAAGACCTCAAAAACTCCTTTATTCAATTCTAAGACTGAAACATCGAAAGTCCCACCACCCAAGTCATAAACAATACCCTTCAGCTCGTCTTTCTCACGATTTAGACCATACGCTAGTGCTGCCGCAGTAGGCTCATTAATCACACGCTCGACCTTCAACCCCGCTAACTCCCCTGCTCTAATAGTGGCCTGCCTCTGACCGTCATTAAAATATGCAGGCACTGTGATGACCGATCTACCAACATCGCAACCAAGATAAACTTCGGCATCACTTTTTAGCTTTAATAAGACTTGGGCTGCTACTTCCTCTGGCAACATCTGTTTTGATCCGGCCTTTAAAATAACAGTATCACCATCGCCTCGGCCAACTTGATAAGAAACAGCCAACACATCTCCCGTAAGATCCCCAAAACGTCTTCCCATATAACGTTTTGATGAATAAAAAACCTCATCTGGCTTGTGAGACATCATTCTCACTGCATCCTTTCCAACTATGAATCCACTATCCTTCTTAAAGGCTACTACCGAGGGGGTCAGCTTATCTCCATGACTATCTGGAATAAGGACTGGAAATCCACTGTCTATTACCCCTACTGCGGAATTAGTCGTTCCTAAATCAATACCAATAATTACCTCATCGTTCACAATAGCTGTCCTACAAGAAATATCTTTTCTTCCATCTGCTTCTCCCACTTACTTAAGAAAGATTCCCGTAACATCAGATCTTTAATGAGCTTGAAATCCTTCTTACCCTCAATCCACAATTTATCTAATACCTTTAAATCTTTCTTTAAAATAGCTCTTATCTGACCTAGCTGAACGGATAACTCTTGCAAAGCATCCATAGACTCTACTAACTCTTCTGCTTTTAGAGCTCTTTCTAACTCGCTTACCTCTCGAGTCTCCTCAAGCACGCTATCAACCGATCTAAAAACTCCTGCAACCCGCATAAATAAATCCGCCAAAGAATCTGGCACCTGATCAGCGGTTGAAGAAATATCTTCTCCCTCATGCTTCAATAACTCGACTAGTCTAAGCCGTGAATCAGATAAGGTTTGGTAAGCTGCATTTATATCCTTTGCCATATTATCATCCTGACAATGTTGACGAAGTTCATGAAATTTCTCTTTCAAGACTTCTATATCAAGGTACGGACGAGGATTTTCCTTAAAAACTGAAAAAGCACTCATTAAGCACTAAAACTCTCCCCGCAAGAACAATGTGCTTCTGCATTTGGGTTAGTCACTTTGAAACCACCTTTTTGCAAATCATCACTAAAGTCGATTTCAGATCCGCTCACAAAAAGTGCGCTCTTCGGATCTACCACAATTTTGACCTCTCGTGAAGATACCAAGATATCTCTATTAGCTGGACCATCTACCAGATCCATTTTATATTGAAGTCCTGAGCATCCGCCTCCAACTATAGCAACGCGGAGAGCGCCCTCCGGCCTTTTTTGTCGAGTCAATAAGCCAGATAGCTGAGCAGCGGCTTTCTCTGTAAGCTTTACTAATCTCTCACTACCTACCTTATAATTTATATCCCGTTCAACACTCATCTTATTCGCTTTGGAGGCTAATTAAGTAAATTTTCAAAAACCTATAAGAAGAATAACTCGAAAACAAAAGAAGAAAAGTCTACAAAAGAGAAGATTCCATTATCCCGTAATCAACGCTAAGATGTCCATGATTGGTTGTTGGTTTATACCTAAGACGATTAGTCCTATGGATAAGACGATTACCAATACTTGGCCGGCCAGAGGCAGCTCAACTTTCGGAGCATCACCCAAGGGCTCGGACCAATACATCTGGCGCACTATGCCCAAGTAATAATACAACCCAATGACTGCTGCTATCAAACCACAGCTTAATAGCAGATAGCTTTCCTGACCAACTGTCTGATTTGCCACATCTGTTTCCCACACAGCAGCTAAGACACTGAATTTACCAACAAAACCTGCTAAAGGTGGCACTCCTGCCATTGAAATAAATGCAACAAGTAAGCCAAAAGCAGAAAGAGGTGCTCGTCGAGATAACCCAGAATACTTAGATAAATCATCACCGCCTAATTGCTCACTCAGATGACAAATAATAAAAAAGGCCAAAACAGCCGCAATTGCGTACAGGATTAGATACAACAACGTTGCTTGGTTCCCTCTATCTGAAACAGCAGCCAGCCCAAACAGCAAAAATCCTGCGTGTCCTATACTTGAATAACCCATCAACCTTTTAATATTTCTTTGAGGCAATGCTGCCAAGTTACCCAACAGCACCGTGAATCCCGCCAATAGTCCAAAAATCGCATGCGAATACTTATCCATCATACTGACACCAAAGCCGTCGAAGGCAAATAACCTCAAGAGCACTAGGAAGCCTGCTGCTTTGGATGAAATGGCTAAAAAAGCAGTTACTGGGGTGGGCGCGCCTTGATAAACATCAGGTGCCCAGATATGAAAAGGAACTGCGGCAATTTTGAAACCTAAGCCCACAACTATGCCTATGGCAGCTAATAGCAAAGCCGCTGTGACTTCATGATCAACTAAATAGACACTTATCTCAACCAAACGAGTGCTACCCACCGTTCCAAATAAAAAGGCTATGCCATATACTAGAAAGGCTGTGGACAGAGCCCCAATAATCAGGTATTTGACACCCGCTTCAAGAGACGCTCCTTCATTTCGCTGAAAAGCCACCAGCACATAAAATGAAATGGTAACTAACTCCAGCGCTACAAAAATTAAAGTAAAATCTTGAGCAGAAGATAGCAGCAACATCCCAATAGTGGGAAACAAGGGCATAATAAAAAACTCACCTTGGGAAAATGATAATCTCCTCTCGTAAGGCAAAGACATCCAAAGCACTAGCAAAGTGGCCACTAGAAAAAAACGCTTAAAGAAAATAGCCAAATGATCTACTGCATATAAACCTTCCCAGTGCACGCCCTCACTCAAAGGAAAAACAAAACTTAGAATGAGCACACCCAGAAGCCCAATCATCGCTACAGGACCTATGAATGACGATTTTTTCTCATCACTGCTGAAAGATTCCATGATTAGCAGAAGCAATGCTAGAAGCAGCAAGGAAACCTCAGGATACCTAAAAAGCGCTAACAATGCTCCAAGTTTAACTATCACTGCCTCAAACATTAAGCACCCCCTTTTCCGAGTAGAGTGGAAACGACTGGTTCAACCCATTGCAAAATGACATTGGGGAAAACGCCGACAATGACCAACCCCAACACTAACAATAAGTAGGGAGCACTCTTAGTCAAATCGAGATCCTTTACTTGGACGACTTGTTCTGATAACTCACCAAAGCAAATATTTCTTACTGCCCTAAGCATGTAAACCGCCGAGATCACAATTCCCCATACTGCAAGTATCGTTGCCCAATATAACTCTGCTTTCCAAGCTCCAAAATAAATCATCAACTCACCAGCAAAATTACCTAAACCCGGCAGCCCTATAGAGGCCATTGCTCCTACTATGAAATAAAAACTTAACCACGGCGCTTTCGAAGCAAGCCCTCCTGTCTCAGACATTCTAAGAGTTCCGACTCGCTCCCTAATTTCCCCCGCCAACCCAAATAGTAACGCAGCACTCAAGCCATGTGCCACCATCAAAACCACCATTCCAGATACCCCGATCACATTCATACTAGCAAAACCAAGGAAAAGATAACCCATATGCATAACACTGGAGTAACCAAGCATCAGATTGAGCTCCTTTTGCCAAATAGTCACAAGACCAACGTATAAAACGTTAAAGAGTAACAACACCAACAGTGGTGTCAAAAACTTGTCTACACCTTCTGGCAAATAAGGAACAGCCAGACGAATCAAGCCATAAAGACCAAATTTTTTCAACACCCCCGCATGGAGCATGACAGCTGAAACGGGTGATGTTGCATACCCTCTTGGGGCCCAGCTATGAAAAGGCCATAACGAAATTAAAATACCAAAACCTACTAACAATAAGGGGAAAATAATAGCTTGTTGCTCAGTTCTGAACCAATTCTTAGGTAACTCATTCTGAATCGTTTCTAAATTAAATGTCCTTAAGCCATCTGGCAGATAAAAATAAAATGCTAACAACCCAGCTAGCAAAATCATACTACCGAGCATCAAGTAGAGAGTCATTTGTGTAGCGGCAAATTTACGGTCATGTGTTCCCCATATCCCAATCAAAAGAAAAGTGGGAATAAGAGCTACCTCATGGAAGACATAGAGAAAAAACAAATCTACGGAGAGAAAGGCTCCTAGCCCTCCTAGACTAACCAATAATATACAAATATAAAATTCTTTCGCCCGCTTAACATCTTCATGAGCAACGCACACCGCCACAAAAGACACTACTGTTGTTAGTAAAACTAAAGGCAAACTCAAGCCATCCACACCCAAGTGCCAGGTGATCTCAAAAAAGCCAGCTAAGTTGCCTGCAGAACATTTGTTAGCAAATTGAAAACCATTGGCTTCAACATCAAATCCAATTGCCAAAGCCAAGCTGCCAATCAAGTTAATGAGGGTAGCCAAAAGAGCCGTGCGTTTCGCTGGAGCCCCCACAACAATGGCCAAGCAAGCTATCACAGGAACTACTAAAAATATTTCTAGCCAATAGCTCATCTAAAAAATCACCTTTTCAAACAACCAGTAACAAACAAAAGCCAGCCCCAAAATGAAGATGATGACATAGACTTGAACATTGCCTCCTTGAATTAAACGCAAGACCTCGCCAGACACAGAAGCTAAAGTTCCTGCTCCTCTTACAAGCAGACCATCTACTATCCACTTATCAACCCAAGCAATCATTTTCGATAGCTGTCTTTGACCTCCTACAAAAATGATTTCATAAACCTCATCAGTAAAAAATTTATGACGCGGAAAAATACTTAGTAACCTTACAAGCGCAAATGAACTGTTCTCAATAGGGTCTTTGGCCCTATCATGATACAAGAATAAGCCCAATCCAGTTCCTATCAGAAAAAGAATGATGGAGACAGCCATCACAAACCCTGCACCTTCCGTGTGTGGTCCCATCCCAACATAATCTGGTATATCAATAAAAACAATTGGCATAAATGAATGATGATTCCAACCACCGACAACAGATAGAACTGCTAAAATCGCCAGTGGAGCTACCATATACCAAGGTGATTCATGAGCATGCTTTACCGTATCCGAACGCCCTTTACCCAAGAAAGTCACAATCCATAAGCGCATCATGTAGAAGGCAGTTAGTGCAGCAGTAAACGCCAAAATCCAGAAGCAGGTTTGATGCGTAGCATCATGATAGTGATAAATCTCAAGCAAAATAGATTCCTTACTAAAGAAACCAGCCAGTAAAGGAAATCCCGTAAGAGCAAAGGTACCTATGGTAAAAGTTCCAAAGGTCCACGGCATTTTCTTGGCTAGTCCTCCCATCTTCCACATATCCTGTTCATGATGTAGTGCATGAATAATAGAGCCAGCTCCAAGAAATAAGAGCGCCTTAAAGAAAGCATGCGTTGTTAAGTGAAACATGGCTGCTTCGCTTGCCCCTGCGCCTACAGCAGCTACCATGTAACCAAGTTGTGACAATGTTGAATAAGCAAGAACTCTCTTGATATCATTTTGTTGAAGAGCAATGAGCGCAGCATATAGAGCCGTAATGGTTCCGACTAGTAGCACAGTGCTCATAGCCATTTGACTGATTCCTAAAACAGAGGAAACCCGGCAGAGCATATAAACACCTGCAGCCACCATAGTCGCCGCGTGTATCAATGCAGAAACAGGTGTAGGCCCTTCCATCGCATCCGGAAGCCAAACATGTAAAGGCAATTGAGCTGATTTCCCCACACATCCCGCAAATAATCCCAAAGCCAGAAGGTTTACTACATTTTGTGAAACTCCTTCAGGTAAAGTCTTTCCTTCTATTAAAGATGCCAATGTATCAAAATCCAGAGCTCCCCAAATACCCCACACACCCAAAATCCCTAGGATAAACCCAAAGTCACCAATCCGGTTAACAATGAATGCTTTCTTAGATGCCTCAGCAGCACTTGGCTTTTGAAACCAAAAGCCTATCAAAAGATATGAACTTAGTCCTACTAACTCCCAGAAAACAAACATCACTGCTAAGTTGTCGGCAAGGACAATTCCTAGCATAGAGAACATAAAGAGCGAGAGCTTGGCAAAGAATCGGGAAATCCCAGGATCTTCTTTCATATATCCTATCGCAAAAATATGAATAAGTAGTCCTACTCCTGTAACGACTAATAACATCAGTCGCGCAAGCTCGTCATCCATAGCCCCCAAGCTTATTTTCAGGCCAGGTAAAGAAACCCAATTGAAACTAGAAATACAGCCGTAGTCAAAAAACACACAGAGTGCTCCAATAAAAGACATAGCACAGGCACCAATGGAAAGCGCAACAGATCCCACTTTGGAGCGATGACACCCAATGGTAATCAATAATGCTGCCACTAGCGGCGATAATAAAATAACCCAATTCATAAGTTAAAATTTCAAACTCGATAACGTATCCGCATGAATCTCCTGTTTCTTACGATAAAGCGCGACAATAAGAGCTAAACCCACAGCTACCTCAGCCGCCGCTACTGTGATAATGAAGAACACCATCATGGTTCCGTTCATAGCTCCATCCGGATTAAAACGAGAAAAGGCCACCAATGCTAAATTTGCCGCATTCAACATCATCTCGAGTCCCATATAAATAATGATAATACTCCTTCTAGTCATTACTGCAGCTAGCCCTAGCACAAACAGTATGCCACTTAGCGCGATATAATGATTTAGGGTAATGACTGTTACAAATTCCACGATTACTTCGCCTTTGCTATCCTTCGGCTTAATAAAATCACACCGACAGTTGCCATCAATAAAAGCACCGCAGTGGCTTCAAAGGGTAATATGTAATCGCTAAACAATGATTTCCCGACTTCTTTTGCTCCAGGCATTTCAGCTCCACTATTCCAGTTGAGAGTCTTTGAGCCATGGGGAAGGCTATCCAATGCTTTAAAAAAGAAAATTCCCAGAATCGCGGTCATGAAAGCTACACCTCCCATTTTAAACCAAGGCAACGGACGCTTTTCCTCCGTAGGGATATCTAGCAACATGATGATGAACAAAAACAAGACCATCACAGCGCCTGCGTAAACAATGATCTGAACAACAAATAAGAAAAACGCTTCCAAGGTAAGAAAAAGAAGCGCTAAGAAGAAAAAGGCAGCGACTAGCGACATCGCAGACCCCACCGGATTCCGATTCAATATCACCGCTAAACCAGAGCTAACCAGCCCGATTGCGAAAATCCAAAAAAACAATGCTTCCATTAACTAGAAATCCGAACCTATAACTTAGCCAGGTTCGGTCAATGCAAAACCAATATACAATTGCCTTTTACATTCTATTCAATCTGAAAACTTACTTATTTTCCCATTTTTTGATAGGACGCGGGGTCACTCCTCCCATTTCTAATAATTTGTCTTTATGGTTCACCATTTCATCGCGATTCGTTCCCACTAGAGCATACTCGTCTTTAAGATAAATGGCTTCCTCAGGACAAACCTCTTCGCAGAGACCACAATAGATGCAACGCAACATATCTATATCAAAAGCCTTGGGAGCCTTCTCAACTTTAGCATGAACGCTATCAGCTGGTATGTCTCCTGGCGTGATGCGAATAGCGCGAGGCGGACATATAAACTCGCAAAGCTGACAGGAGACACATTTTGTCCGATCATCCTCATCCTTAACTAAGGTAGGAGCGCCCCTATACCCTGGAGGCAACGGCCACTTCTCCTCTGGATACTGCATGGTCACCATACCCGTGCTCGACATATCCATCAAAGTCCGCTCCTCCGGTTTAATTTCTTTTTTGAAAATCAGCCTCTTCCAAGTCTTGATTAAGTGCCTTAAAGTAATCAGCATCCCCCCCAGAATCGCCGGAAAATAAATCTTGTCTAAGAAACCTAGTTTCGGTCTTGAAACGATCATATACATTAAAAATACAGAAGTTCTGGCTTCGCGCAATTGTATATCTCCAATAATCAGATCATCTCGTTTAATTAGAACTTTTTGATTATTTATTGCAATAAAAGTGTTCTTCATTAAGAAATAACGTGTGTTTCGGGCAGATCTTGTATAAGAATAAAGTTCTGCTGCACACCGTGAAATTCCGCCCTTACATGATCGCTCCTCTGCTCTGCTTTGCTCTGGCTGCTATGCAATTTATTGCGAGTCGTGTAACCGATTTATCTCCTTGGAGAGGCGGTGGATATGGCATGTATACCGAGCCTCATCCAGTCACTTGCAGGACTGTTTGGTTAAGCCTGCTAGATGATGAAAAAGAAATCTACTACCGCATCTATCCTACTGATAGCAGACTTCACATATCTTCCATGAATTTAACTCCTCATGAGATGGACCTATTGAACAAATTCAAATACTTTGGAATGAAAATGTGTGTATTCCCCAACCGGTACCACGAGCAAAACCTTATTTGTAAAAGCCTTAAGGTAGTTCCGATTCTCACTTCTAATAAGGTATTTAGCCTTGAAAATAAGCTAACCAGTAAAAATGTATCTGTAGAAGTTTTCGAGATTCGCCTAAAAGACAAATATTGGCAAATCAATGAACTTTAGTTGCCTTTTTAGAATACTTTTTTCCATTAAGGTTGAAGACCTTATCCTCGTATTAATCATAACGGTCTTATCCTCTGAGGCAATCTCCGAGCCAGCTAGCTTCTATCCAATAACTTTTGTGACATTCATCGGTATCTTATTGCGCTCTTGGCGCATGAATAAATGGTATTGGATTTTGCTGGCATTTCTATTCTTGCCTCAGTTGATCTTCGAATATGATATAAGCGCCAATCATGTTTTTTTACTTTTCTTTATTTGTCTTGGGCTTGGAACCATTCGGTGGGAGCCGCCAAAGGACCAAAAAACTGCCCTAAAAAAACTTGCTCTTTACCTTATGTTCGTTGTTTTGTTCTTCGCTAGCCTCCAAAAACTTTTTTCTAGTTATTACCTCTCCGGATCCCTTTTGATGGATTACATTCTAAAAGGTACTAGCCTGAGCTCTTTAGGGACCCATTTTTATCCCAATTGGGAAACACTAGTAGAGAAAAATTTAGCTTCTTTTCTGTTCCTTAAAGGGGTGCAAACGGAAGGTATTCAAGCAACATATTACCCTCTATTTCCAAATATGAAATCATGGCTGAATGGCTTAGCCTGGTTAGGACTCCTGCTCGAAGCTATCATTGTTTTTTTACTACCCATCAGAAGCTCATTTGCTGTTCTCTTCAAAGGTTTTTTGCTTCTCATTATGGTTTTGGGCGTCTATGCATTGCGCGACGAAGCTGCTTTTATGGCCATCATGTGTAGTTTAGCCTTCATGGTTATGAAGGATGAATCCCGCTGCTTTGCCTGCACATTCCTACTACTAGCTCTGATTTTTTGCACTATGGTGGTATGTGATTGGAGACCCGCTTTGCTAGACTAACTAACCCCAACCTTCAGGCTGGTTAGCTTCAAGATCGCCCGTAGATACCTTGCTGTCTCCATGATGGGTAATTCGGTTTTAATCAGACCATCATTTTCTAGAATTGTCCTATTGCTTGCACCAACAACTATCCAAAGCATCAAAGAAAGCTTTTGCAATACTAATTAAAATTTATACAATAATTGCAATTATTTAAATTTAAGATAACTTCCTCCATTAAAGGGGACGTTTGATTTTGGATAAATACATAAAGAAAATTCAGAGGTTTGATTTCAATAGATAAGCAATAGCACATTTAAAGCGAATTAGAAAATGAGCCCAGTAATGAAAGTTTATTTTTTTATTATCCTACTTGTAATTTCTTTAATCTTTCAAGCGCCTGTGAAGAGCAAGGTGTTGGTTGACTTCACTACTGGAGATTCAGTCAATGCGTTAAATTCTGTCTACCCAATGCAGTTTGATCAGCTAGGTGGAGAGCCCCCCTCAATTAGGACAGCCGATAGATCTGGCGACGTTCCTGTGCTATCAGGCAAGCTCACTTCTGGTAGTGTTGAGAACGGATCTTTCGTTATTACTATTGAAGCCAGGAATAATGAGCCCTCCGACTGGAATCCACAAACTTGGAGAGGTGGAACAGCGCAACCAGTAAATGGCTCTTCTTCAGGTTTAGGCATTAAAGACGGTGGGATTAGAAGGGTTGATACCGGTGAAGCAATCTTGTGGACATTTGAACTGGACCTACTGGATTTAGAACCTGGTAAGTCTTTGTTGCTGACCGCCGCCTCATTTGCCAACTCCAAAGCAGAACTTTGGAAGTTAACAGGAACTCCAGGCTCATCAAATGCGGGCACACTCATTTCTACAGGAGCAACCTGGAGCGGTTTGATTCAAATAGAAGATGGAGACTCTTTTGCTTTATCAGGTGACGGATTTATAGAAAGCCTCACACTTGAATTAGTAAATTTTGGAGATTCTGAAACACCAAGTGGTTTGATAGCAACCAGCGGAGTTTCAAAAGCCATTTTAAACTGGGACGAAGATCTTTCAAATACCCTCAAAGAATTTAAAGTCTATCGTTCACAAAAAAGCCCAGTGACGACATCTGACTACCTCAGCACAATTGTTAGCAATCAATATGAGGATGAAACTGCAGCAATTGGAGTGACATACTATTACGCAGTGTCAGCCGTAGGAAATAATGACATAGAATCAAACTTAAGTTCTGAGGCCTCAGTTGTGCCAGAACCGCCTGAAGCCTTACAGCTCTTGGATGTAGCAACTCTGCCTACCAGCCCTCTATCAGTATGGTCTGACCAAAGCGGCCAAAATAATAATGCAGCTGCCTTGGTTGGGCAAGTGACTTTCCCAAGCTCAAGTCTTTCTAAAAGCGGTCTAGAGGGCGTTGATTTCGGAGCGGGGCGTAACAGTCTGAAGCTTTTTGACGCTGAAGAATCAAAAGCCATTCTGGACCTATCTGTAAATGGAGATGGCTTCTGTATCATGATAGCTATGAAATGCGACAGCCTAGTTCAAAGTGGTTTTAATGACGTTCTTGGCAACTCAACAGAAAGTTTAACCGGCCTGCAAATGGGCTACACTCCAGATGGGATCATTCAAGTGAGACTGGGAACAGAATTAATTATTTCATCAGGAAAAGCCTTGTCTAATGGAGACACGGTAGTGATGGCATTCCAGTATGACGCTAATAGTGAAACTTATGAACTATGGGACTCTAAAAATTACACTTCTAGATCAGGGCCTTTATCTCGTGCTAACTTCTCAACAGATAACCCTATTACTTTAGGGAGCATTGATGAACCCAACCAATATCTAGACGGGATGGTGGGTGAGATTAGGGTTTTTAATTCTCCTCTTGGAGACTATCTTTTCAAAGAGGTTCGCGAGAAACTGTTGCACCGCTGGGTGAAACCACCAAATATCGTTATGCTTTTTGTTGATGACTGGGCTTGGAACGGATCTCCTATATTGATGGATAAGCGCATGCTAAATTCTGGTATGCCAGGCTTGGTTGACATGCCTAACTTAGAAAGATTGGCTAATCAAGGCATGATTTTCCGCAATGCCTATGCATCTCCTCAGTGTGGGCCCTCTAGGGTTTCCCTACAAACCGGTCAATCCAATGCGAGGAACGGATTTACTGTAGTAACTGGCAAAAACACCGGATATTTTGACTACTCAGGCCCCTCTTTCAACCCTGTTCTCGCTTGCACCGCTGATAACAACATACGACCTGGCACGACCACTATACCCGAAGCCCTCGATTTAATGGGTTATCAAAGTGCCCATATAGGCAAGTGGCATTCTGGCGGATCGCCAGCAGATGAGGGCTATGTTCTACACGACGGTAATACGAGCAACAAAGAAGGCAACACACACATAGGCGATGAAACAGTCCTCACTGGATTAACTGATCCCAAACTGACGGGTCATATTACAAATAAAGCCACCCGTTTTATAGAAGAGTCCTACCTTGCCCATCGCCCCTTCTACGTCCAACTTTCTTACTATGCAATGCATGCTGGGGAGGAATGCTTCCCGAAAGTCCGCCAATACTATCAGGAATTCCTGGAGAGAGAATATAGCTACTACAGCAAAAATGACCTAGATCCAGACAACCTAAAGAGAAAAGTAGATCCCGCAGTCTGGCTAGGAATGGCTTACGAACTCGATCTATCATTCGGAACTGTTCTCAGTAAACTAGATGAACTAGGTATTGCCGAGAACACCTACATCGTGATGATGTCTGACAATGGATTCCGCCACAGCATCCTAAGAAATGTCCGCGGACAATCACAGCCGTTGCACATGAAGAAATGGTGGGTTTGGCAAGGTGGAATTAGAGTCCCCATGGTAGCTATGGGGCCTGGCATTCCCAATGGCTCCTCGACTACAGCCAATGTTGCAAACTACGACCTTCTTCCCACCTTCTTTGAATGGGCAGGGGGCGATCCAGATAGGCTTCAAAATATTGATGGGGTTAGCTTGAAGGGGTTGATGGAGGAAAAGCCGCAAACAGAATCTTTCCTGAATCGTTCGCTTTATTTCCATTACCCACACTATCGAAATACTTTACCTCATTCCTGTGTCATTAGAGGTTATGATAAAGTCATGTACTTTTATGAAACCCCGCTACTCTTTCCGGAAGAGGATCCCATTATGTTGTTTGATTTGGCAAATGATCCAGCAGAGTATCACAATATTTATGGACACAATACTGAGACTAAAGCTCGAGGTGATGCTCTATACCAGGACTTGAAGAATTACCTAAAATCTGTGGGAGCCAGAATTCCCATACTTAACTTGGAGGAAGAAGTAAATAATTTCGATTCATCAGAAATTTCTGAAAGCGTCGCAGATACCCCTGACAATTGGCAGTATTTCAATGCATCAAGCTACTTTGGTACCGAGAAAGCCTCTTTAAGCTTGGGTAGTGGATTCTTCCTCGGCACCCGACCTCTCAAATTTGATGAAACGGAGAGACACTCCTTCGCGGATTATTGGAAAGAATCATGGAGTATAGATATTGGTGAATGGGCTGAGGACTTTGACGGAGACGGCGACAATAATTTAGTGGAATATGTCTTCGGAGGCAACCCCACTGATGCCTTCGACTCTGGCTACGAACCTGCATTCAATACTTTAGATGGCAGTTTCGAAATAGATTTTCGGACTAGAAATGATGACTCACGCATCCAATACCTTATTGAAACCTCCAACAATCTAGAAAACTGGACTACTGTAAATTCCTTTCTAGATAGCCCTCAACCAAATTCTACAGAATTCGATATAAGATCTATATCTATACCCATGGATGAAGACAAAAAATTCATTCGCTTCCGAGTAAACCTCCAATAAATTTATAGCTCAAAAAAAGGAACTTTTTCTTTCCGCCACCAGGTCATTTGTCTTTTGGCAAACTGGCTTGTTTTGGTAACAATTTCATTAATGGCTTCATCCTTTGTGACCTTTCCTAAAAGGAAGGCTTCAACCTGTGCATAACCAAGCGCTTGGTAGGATTGGGACCCTTGCCAATCAGCAAGCATCATCAACTGCTCCACTTCCTCCAGCCATCCGCTAGACCACATCTTTTGCACCCTTTTTTGTATACGTTTGCGAAGAGCATTTGTCTCCATTACCAAACAAATCACCTGCGCAGGACTGTTCTCAGAACAGAGTGGGAGAGACATTTCTTTTTGCCATTGAGACAAGGGCTTTCCCGTATCTTGAAAGACTGCAATAACTCGGATCAATCTCCTTGTATTACCTAAGTCTGAGCCCTTTCGTTGAGCCCATTCGGGATCACAATCTATAGCCATTTTCTTGAGCCGGTCTAAAGGGAGGGTTTCTAGTCTATTGACAATTTCAGGTTCAGATACAGGCGCCCGAGTCAAACCCCGACGCAGTGCACGGTAATATAACCCCGTCCCACCTACAAAAACAACTGGAACTTGGCCTTGTCGGATCTCTGCTAGGGCATCAGAAACCAACTCTAAGTAGCGAGCAACATGGAAATTTTCGTGAGGGCCTACCACATCCAATAAGTGGTGCTTAACTCTTGCTTGATCATCTGACGAGACCTTGCCTGTCCCAATATCCAAGCCTTTATAAACTTGGAAAGCATCCATTGATATCACTTCCGCTCCCCATGCACATGCCGTATCTAGAGCAAGTTCTGATTTACCAACTGCGGTTGGCCCAAGAACAAAAAAAGGAGTATCTTGCTGCTGTTTGATACCACCTCGCCTTAATACACTAGACCAATCCACCAGAAGCTTTCCACAAACAAGTGTTGCTGATGCAAGGTTTGATTGGATTTACTAATAGAGTCATGTCGAAAGCGCTCATCTTTATTAAATTAATGAATAAAGCATGACAAATCCACACGCGACTCTGATTACCTATTTTTATGGCTTGCGGCTTGTTTCGCTAGCCATTATTTACTTTATCTAGAACGACCTGTTTTTAACATTGTAATTCTTTGTTTACCCATTCTTGAAAACACGTAATATTAAAAACACTAAAATCCCAAATTGGGAGGAGCTTTTAAATTAAGCGCTCACAGACTGAACTGAATCTATTCCTTCAGATAGCCATGCCAAATACTCAGCCACCGTCTCGCTAGTTTCATCACCCATGTGTGAAATACGGAACGTCTTGCCCTTCACTTTTCCATAACCACCGTCCATCACAACTGACTTACTAGAACGCAGCCATTTTTGTAAGGCTGCAACATTAATCTCGCGGTTATTTTTCACACAGGTCAATGAGATAGACTCATATCCCTTGGCCGGGAAAAACTCAAAGCCATTTTCCCTCACCCAAGCATGTGCTAATTCTTGGTTTTTCTTATGTCGCGCAAAACGCTGATCTAATCCTTCTGAGAGCATGTCCTCCAATTTACTTTCTAATGCATAATAATGAGAAATAGAAGGCGTAGTAGGTGTCATACTCTTCTCTTGGTTTACTCTGAATTCCAAGAAATCCAAATAATAACCACGGTCCTTAATTGTCTCGGCTTTAGCAAATGCAGCCTCAGATACAGCAAAAACCGCCGCTCCCGCAGGTAATGCTAACGCTTTCTGAGTTCCAGCCAACATGACATCAATAGCTAGATCATCGAAAGGAATTTTCATGGTCGAAAAAGAGCTCACTGTATCCACAATAAACATCACTTCAGGATACTTTTTTTTCAATGCTGCTATCTCAAACAATGGATTCATAGTCCCGGTTGAGGTTTCATTGTGAATGAGCGTAATCGCATCAAACTCACCAGTAGCCAGTTTTTCATCAACTACTTTGGGTAGAATGGCTTCACCCCATTCTACCTGATAAGCTTCAGCTTCCTTACCACATTTCTTGGCAACGCTATTCCACTTATCTGAGAAAGCCCCACTCATACAATTCAAAACCTTTTTCGAAACCAGGTTACGAATAGAGGCTTCCATCACTGACCAGGCTGAACCAGTTGCCACAAAAACAGGCTGCTTTGTGTAAAAGACCTTTTGCAAACCAGGCTGCACTCTAGCATTGAGTTCCTGAAAATCCTTTGAGCGGTGCCCAACCATAGGTTTAGCAAATGCTTGCATGGTTTTTTCTGAAACCTCTATTGGACCTGGAATAAATAATTTTAAATGAGACATAAAACTTTTGGACACTATAGCGTTCCGCTTTTCCTGTCACCTAAAACATTGCGAATTTATTATCACAGTCTATGCTTTGTCATAATGGCAATTCGAGTCTGTTTATCGTTATTGGCAATCTTGGTCTGTTCTCCGATACAGACGTCGGGGAAGTCTGCTTATGAGGTTATCCAACTTGCCGCTAAGAAGGACTCTACCATTCGCAACCGTCGACTCAACCTCGAATATGACATGCTAGTTACTATTAATACACTCAATCAAAAGGGTGAAGTTGTAGAGACCAGGCAGGAAAAGAAAACCATGCAACCGCAGTCGCTTATTACCTATTCCGTAGATGTTGACGACACCGCGGAGAGGACTGCTGCAGGCCAAAGCCCCTCTCTCTCACTTGAAGAGAAAAATCTCACGGCTCAATTTTCGATCACAGATATGATAAGCCGCTTCGTTTTCAGTCATGCCGGAAAAGACCATTTCAATGATATGGAATGTTTCAAAATTAAGTTCACACCCAAGCCAAACCAGCCTTACAACTCACGCGAGGAGAAAATTATGAATGCGGTAGCAGGTCATGTCTGGATCGACAAGGATTCCTACAGTATTGTCAAGACCATTGGCACCTTGACTCAAGATGTTGAAGTTGCTTGGTTTTTTGCCACCATGAAAAGCATGGACTTCACCTATCTTTCGCAAACTTTGCCAAACGGAGATATCGGACCAGCAGAATTCAATCTCACCTTTCACGTAGATGCCACACTCTTCCAAATACGTCGCAACCAAGTAAGTCTTTTCCAAAACCACCGCCCCAGCAAATCTTCCTCATAGACTGGAAATTTTCTCGCATTTGTATTTTCAGGCTTAACTCGACTTTTTATGCATCTTATTGTAATATGTCCGAAATATAGAATGACTCGATGAATTATTGAATCTTACTTTTACTAATCAGACTTAAAGCATGCTGGAAAAGTATATTATAGAATTGGCTCATAACTCTGGAGCTGCTGACAAAGAACGAACTGCTGAAGTAATTGCGCAAGCCTTACAGCAGCAACAATCCCCCATAGTCTCATTGATTGATGGAGGATTAGTTGATGAAAAGGAATTTCTCACATCGCTTGCTTCCAGTTTATCGCTTCCCTGGTGGGACGAAGAACAAATAGAATTATCAGAAGAATTACAAGAACGCTTTCCTGTTAAATTAGCTATCAAGAATGCTCTCTTGCCTCTGGAGGCTCATGATGGAAGCATTACGGTGCTAACTTGTGACCCTTTCAATCTTATGGCACGCCAGGCTGTAGCACGCCATGTTGACGGAACGATCCGCTGGGGCCTTGCTCGCCGCACTCGCATTATCGAGTGTCTCAAAGATAGCTACGGTATAGGAGCGGAGACTTTTGAACAGATCATGGCTGAAGGTGGAGGCCTCTCAGGATTTGAGGATGTTTCTCAAGAAGTTACCAATCTCGATGAAGATGACTCTGAAGCTTCTGTTGCACGCTTTGTAAACCAGATCATCCGCGAAGCTCTAGATCAGCGAGCGACTGATATTCACATCGAACCTCTCGAAGATGACTTACGGATTCGCTATCGCATCGACTCTGTTCTGCACGAAGTCCCTATCCCTTCACAAATCAAGCTTCTCAAAGCTACACTTATCTCTCGTCTTAAAATTATGGCGAATCTCGACATTGCGGAGAGACGACTTCCTCAAGATGGCCGTATCAACCTTGAACTAGCAGGCCAGGCCATAGATGTTCGTATTGCTACAATCCCTTCTGTAGCAGGGGAGTCTGTAAGTCTTCGTCTGCTTGGCTCAAGACAGTTCACTCTCACTCAACTTGGCCTAAGCAAGGAAGATGAACCTGTTATCAAAGAACTCTTGGCCATGCCCAATGGTATTATCCTTATGACTGGGCCAACTGGCAGTGGCAAATCCACTACTCTTTATACTTTACTATCTTGTCTCAATACCAAAGATCGTCGAATCGTCACTATCGAAGATCCTGTTGAGTATAAACTACCGGGAGTCATTCAAATAGCAGTAAAGCCGGAAATCAACTTAACCTTCGCGGCTGGCTTGCGCTCTATCTTGCGGGGCGACCCAAATGTCATTATGGTGGGAGAGATGCGGGATGTTGAGACTGGAGAAACCGCTATACGCGCAGCACTGACAGGACACCTCGTTTTCTCCACCTTGCATACTAACGATGCTGTTGGTGGTATTATCCGATTAATAGATATGGGTATTGATCCTTACCTAGTCTGTTCTTCTGTGCGCGCTTTCATTGCTCAGCGGTTGGTGCGTGTACTGTGCCAAGAATGCATGCAGCCCCATAGCTATTCACCTGATTACTTGAATTCCATAGGTTTTCCTGCTACTGGATTTGATAAAGCCATGTCACACAGCGGCTGTGAGAAGTGCCGATTCACAGGCTATGAGGGGCGTACTGCTATTCTGGAAATTTGCCGCATGACAGATGCTGTGCAAGAGCTCGTGCAGCAGGGCAAGACTGCTGCAGAAATCAGAGCAATGGCACTACATGAAGGTATGAATACCCTAAGGCAAGCAGGTTTTGCCAAAGTGCAGGAGGGCCTCACTACTATCGAAGAAGTGCTTCGTGTTACCATGGAAGACAGCGAAGAAGAAGAAAGGGAAAAGAGAAAGCTATTTGCCTCTACTTCTTAAATTAAATTAATTTTCACTACTACTCGTTTGAAGTTTTATGCCCATTTTCGTTTATGAAGCCCTAAAATCTAGTGGAGCTAGAACATCGGGATCAATCACAGCTACAACTAAACAAGAAGCTTTCCGCCTTGTCATGAAACAAGGCCTTCAGCCAGTCACTCTTAAAAGCGAAAAAGAAGACACTTCCTTCGCCAAGCGTATTTTAAGACAATCTAGCGACGGCGGGGCAACACTCTCAAATCGTGAATTGCTTTTTCTCACGGAAGATTTATCCGATCTCCTCGATGCTGGCCTACAACTTGAACCCGCTCTAAAAACCTTGGAGAAACGTAAAGGGTCCCCCAGGCTCACTCAGATCACAGAGGCTCTAAGAAATCAAGTCCGCGAGGGAACATCCTTCTCGCATGCCCTCAAAACCACTTCTAAAAGTTTTAATGACCTCTACTGTTCTGTGGTAGAAGCAGGCGAGTTATCGGGGACTTTGCCTCAGATTTTGCAAAGACAAGCTCAATACCTTTCTGCTCAAATGGACCTTGCTAGCAAAGTCCGAAGTGCTCTGATATACCCAGCTTTCCTCATCGTCGTTGGAGCACTACTGATTATCATTTTTGTCACGTTCCTTGTTCCCCAACTCACAGAATTACTTACCCAAACCGGTAATGACCTACCGATGACTACCCGAGTACTAATAACCACCAGTGATTTCATGATCGAATATTGGTGGGCAATCTTTACAGTATTTATTCTGATTTTATTAGGCATTTGGCAATTTTTATCCAAACCTGCCGGCCTTAAATGGTGGCACACGAATCAGCTCAAAGTTCCCTTATTCGGCCCTGTGTTAGAAACGCGTGTTTATACTCAGCTCACTTTCACCCTGGGAACTCTCATAGCCAACGGAATCCCTCTACTCAAATCACTACAGCTGACCAATCGAGGAACACCCAACTTATTTTTACAAGAACGCTTCCACGCAGTAGAAAGCATTGTCGAAGAGGGAGGCAGCTTAAGCTACGCCGCTAAAAAGCATCAAGCCCTTCCCAGTGAGATTATTGATATGATTAACGTAGGTGAACAAACTGGCAATCTTGGACCCTCATTGCTCAAAATCTCTAATCGCTTCGAAAAAGACCTCAATGAAAAGCTTATCAAAATGACCACACTTATTCAACCAGTGATCATTGTATTCATGGCTTTAATCATTGGTCTCGTGGCCTTCTCCATTTTCGACGCCATTTTCAGCACGGTACAATCGCTTAGCATACGTTAACCAGCGGAAATTTAATAAAAAACACCAAGCTTTCTTATGAAAACTCCGATATTCCTCTCTTGATTGTAAGGGTAATCATTGATAGTATTTACACTGTTTTACATGAAATATAGGAGTATTAGCATCTCTTTGTTTTTAGCCAGCCTTTTCTCAATTGCTGTGGCTCATGCGTATAATGCTTATCCCTCTAGCTATACCTGGTATCCAAACGCTGCAATCCCTAAAGCTTCACCCATTTGGATTCAAAATACCACGGCGCAGCAACCCAATAGTTACCTTGCGACAGAAACTTTTAGCTACACGCCTCAATCAGAAACCAAAGGTTTGGATCTGGCTGTGACGGTCTATTTCAATGAAAATGTGGGAAGCTTTTTGAGAGTATATTGGCATTCTCCTTACAGCGTCAGGGCTCTTTCTGAAAATCTTTTTGAAGGTATAAGCATGCCTAACCAGCGTATCCTTTTAATACCCTATGAAGAACTCAGCAATTTTGGGGACATTATCTTCCAGTCTGGTGAAAAAGAGCACAGTCTTATTAAAGTGAAATTCCAGTGGCTGCGCCCTCAGGTAGTCAGTATTCCTAAAAAATTTGACCGCACTGCGCTCATTGACTCTGAGGGACAGACATATACCAAATATGAGTCAGAGGGTCATGCCCCTCTGGAAATTGAAGATGAGTATTGGGCTGATATTGTCAGGGCACCTCTTATCTCTCTGCCAGAGAGAATAGAAGATATTGTTGAATTTGTTTTTGAATTGGAGGAAATACCTAACATTGCTCGCTTAGAAGCCCAATTTGCCGGGCTTCCCCTTCTTGGCAAAGCAGATGTTTGGCTCAATGACACCAACTTGGGCTCTCTTAACTTACGTGTCCCTAGCCTTTCAGATGAGGGCTATAATTGGAACGATCAGCTTGAATATGTTGGCTGGAGAGAAGGGGCTATGCTTATTCATCCTGCCATGCTTGTCGAGGGGACCAATCGCGTAATCATTGATTGGAATAATCCAGACTTCCCTCGAGATGCCACACCAGTAGCTGTTCGAGACCTCGTCCTGGAATTAAGTTATGCAGAGCCACCGGAGCTAAAATTTCGCGAACCAAGTGGGGCAATGATACGTCCAACTGAAATCCTTTCCCCAGATTACAACTCAGAGTAACCAGAAATAACAACTAGCTAAAAATGAATTCGAAGAAATTAATCACTTACTTAAGCAAAAGAAATACGCACTCCAAAGCCGGCTTCACCTTGGTAGAAATCATGATCGTATTGGCCATTATCATGGTCCTCATAGGCTTTGCTGTTAACCGAATGGCGGGAGTGGGAGATGCCGCTAAAATTACGCGTGCTGACGCAGATATTGGCAATATTGCTGCAGCCATAAGGGTTTATGAATCTGGCAACTTACAACCACCAAGCTCTTCCCAAGGCTTGAATGCCTTGGTTAATAGACCTAGCCCTGCACCTAGAAGATGGACCCAGCTTATGGATAGCGTACCTCTAGACCCATGGGGGATAGAATACCAATATCGTTACCCGGGGAAGAAGAACCCTAAAGGGTTTGACTTGTTTTCAAAAGGACCGGATCGTATCGAAAATACTGAGGATGACATTGGCAACTGGGATAATTAGCAAATCATGTGAAGCCTACTCCCTTCAGCCTCCCGCATTTATTCAATAAGAGTTATTCCCTTGCAAAGAGAAGCTCCAAAAGAGCTTTCACGTTAGTTGAGATATTCGTTGCTATATTTGTTATCATCATGTTGGTTGGCATTTCTATTCCCAATCTAAGCCACTATTTGACGAACGAAGCATTGAGGAAAACATCTCGAGAATTTAAATTGCTCAGTCGAACTGCTTACTTGGAAGCCATCCAAGGCTTTAAAGCAACCCAAATCCGTCTGGATCCTCTAAGCCTAACAATCGTCTACAAAGAGAGCCCTGAGAGTGCCTTAAAAACCATGCAATTTGCTAACGGAGTAAACTATGAGTTTAAATACTGGGAGGATTCAAGGTGGAGAGTTCCAATTCGGAATGATGAAGAGAACCAGCAGTATTGGACCTTTGACCCATCTGGCCTCTGTGAACCCCTACAGATCCGCTTCACAAAGGATGAATCATGGATAGAGCTGACTATGGACCCACTAACTGGCAACCCCTCTGATGAAGCCTATTACTTAGAGTAAAAAACATGCAATTTCTTATTAAACGACACGAGAGATCCCATAAAAAAAAGAAAGCTTTTGCCTTGGTTGAAGTGATTCTTGCTACCATCCTCTTTAGCTTTGTCATTATTGGAACGGTCAAGGCCTTCAACGGCACAGTCTCGGCTCATAATATTACATCACGCCAAGCATTCATGAGAGATAAGGTCCAATCCCAACTTGCCCTCATCAAATCAGAACGTCGTATAGAGGAAATGGAAGAAACCACTGACCCTGATGAAGATGGGGTTTATTATGTTAAAAAAGTGGAGTCCCTAGAGGACTTTGAAAACCAGGATAACGAAACTATCGACGGTATCTATGTCATTCGTATTAAGGCGGTTTGGCAAAGTGCTAATGAAGAGTACTCTGCGGAGACATACTTTTACCAGCAATGATTATGCAAAAGAAAAGGAAACAGCTCTCAAAAGGGCGCAGGAAAGGACTCACTCTAGTAGAAGTCTGCTTAGCACTTGCCGTCATGATGATGATCATCCCTGCTGTCTACTCAATCATTTATACCATTGCAGGTTCAACACCCGAAATTCACAGCCTAAGGTCTCGTTCTGCACAATTACATGGCTATGTTGAACTATGCCGTTCCACTCTCTTAAACTTACCCCCCACCTCCAGAATACAAGGGACCATTGAAAAAATAGACGGCCGAGATACCGCAGCTCTTAGGATCACCACTCCTCCCGAAAATTTACTAATCGGAGAGCGCAGCGAGTTAGCTGAAGAACTCCAATTTACAACGAGAGCTCGCCTTGGTGGCGGAGTTGATTTAGGCATTAATATTGTCCTACCAAGTGATGAAGTGCAAAGCGATGAGGAAGAGGAAAAATGGTTGCCACTTCTGCCGGAAATTATAGATAATGTGCAGTGGCGCTACTTTGATGCAAGAAGCCAACAATGGCGCGATGAATGGCGCACTTTCAACAGCCGCCCTACATTAGTAGAACTGACCTTCGTCACTTTCGAGGACTCTAAGTCTAAAATCCCAACATCTAATGTATTTTGGTTACCACCTATTACCCCACAACGAGAACAATCAATTAATGATACCCCAGAAAACGAATCATCAGAAAATGAGGATGATGATGATGACGATGAAGTGAGAGAGGAAGATTCTTAAACCTATTTCAAGCACTTGAACTTTCGTATCAAGATGATAACAGCATTTAAATTATTTAGAGAATATCGTAGCAAGCTAGGAAGCAAAAAGGGGTCCTTCTTAATCTTAGTTCTATGGGCGATGGCCTTTCTCACGTTTCTATCCATTGAGCTCATGCAACAAGTCAGTGTCGACATCGATATCGAAAGTGCTAAAGAGAAAAACTTTCGCGCCTTACAATTAGCCGAAATGGGCCTTGCTTTTGGTCTTCACCCGGATATTGAGGATGATGACCCTCTACTGAAACAAGAAATTAATAACATAGAATCCTTCGATGTCCTCAGAACAACCGAGGAAAGCAAATTAAATATCAACGAGCTCCTCAAAGAGGCTAACAACAAACAGGGCCCTCAAAAGCTGAGAGGAATTTTTAGCGAATGGGGCATGAGCAGTTCGGAGATAGACGAACTAATCGATAAACTGCTAGATTGGATTGATGAAGGTGATTTAACTCGATTAAATGGAGCAGAAGCCGATGAGTATATAAACGCTGGATTGCGACGAACACCACGCAATTTATTATTCCAAACAGTTGATGAGATGCAACACGTCATGGGCATAGGAGTTTTGAATGAATACCAACCGAACTGGCCTGATTTTTTTACAGTCTATGGCAGTGGGCAGCTTGATATATCCGAGGCTAATGCAGAAACCATTTCAAGTTTCCTAAGTATTAACATTTCTGACGCAGAGTCTTTCATCATCATTAGAGATGGAAACGATGGAATCCCTAAGACAGATGATGACTATGATTTTGAAGACATTGAAGATGCCATGAATTCACTCGGGCTCTCAAGAGCAGATGAGCGAGAGCGAGTTGGACAACTCATTACTTTAGATGGAAGTGTCAAAAGAATTGTTAGCACAGGAAAAATTAGCGCTCTCGACTCAGATGAAGGCTTTTCTTTCTATGAAAGGAAAATTACTGTAATTATGCAAGGAGGAGGTCAGGGGCAAAGTAATAATGCATCGCCTGGATCGAATCCTAGCCGCACGAGGGGCAGCTCTAATAGTCAGTTTATAAAATGGCAAATCGAATAAATAAAAGTTCTAAACAAGCCACAAAAGCGAATGACCTTTTGATACCTTACATGGATCAATGGGAACTATGGCGTTTTTCTGGTCAGACAGCTCAAAAAATCGCATCCCATGCTAATCTGAGCGAGCTAAGTCTCGTGAATCGTCCTGCTTTTGTTATCCCACAACAGTTCCTAAATACAGTTGATTTATGGATCCTTACTCAAGATCAGGAGCTTGTCGGGGATATGGTTCATTTACAGCTAGAGAATCGAGGAGTCTTCAGCAACCCAGATGAAGTTCCCATCTATAGTTTTCGATCTCTGTTACAAGATCAGTCCCGAACTTTAACTCTAACTACTTCACTCGATTCTTCTTTTCCAGAGCAATGGGCTCTCCCAGAATTCAGTAAATTTGATACTGCTATTAACTATTTCCCCTTTCCCAAGAATAGATGGACCATCTGGAGGGAATTCAACCGTTATATAGCCGTTCTTACAAACGATAATCAGGTCGTTTATTCCCAAGCCCTATCGGTTCAAACACTCGATGCTGACTTTGCCACTGAGTTGCGTTGCATCACTTTCCAACTTCTCACCGATAATATCGCGCCAGAAACTATTGGCATCACCTTTTGGTCTCCCATAAGCCCTCATGAAAAATTAGTTATCGAGAATAGCTTAAGCCTTCCTATTGAGGAAGCTCCTAGACCTACTCCTGTCCCACCTAAACAGTCCTTTAACCTTACACCTGCAGCTGTGCGCATTAAACAAGCAGTAAGCAAGCGCTTTGCACAATATCGCAATTTGGGTATCTTGTTAGGCGGTTTATATCTTTTGGCAACCCTAGGATTTGGAAGTTACCTCTTTGTTGAAAAGAGGGAAATTGATCAGGCCAAAGCTTCTGTTGCGAAGAGCCGGCCGATCATTCAAGAAGTTCAGCAGTCCCTTAACTTGTGGGATGACTTGCAACCAGTTGTAGACAAAAACCTACATCCACTTTACGTGCTAAAGACGATTACAGATGCACTGCCAAAGGAAGGTGTCCGTATCACAGAATTTAAGCAAAGTAGTTACTACGAAACCTTTATTAAAGGTGAGGCTAAAAATAGTGGTCTCGCATCAAGTTATATTGCAAAAATAGACGGCGATACTTTTTTCCCCGGATATAATTGGACAGGGAAACAACCCTCACAAAATAAAAACAATACTTGGTCTTTCTCACAAAGTACCACACACCCAAATGCCCCAGCTAAAGAATAGAGAAAAACGTCTCATCATTATGTTCGGAGGAATCCTGCTGCTCCTTGGCAATTATATGCTTTGGGAAAAAATGGCCATGACTAGATCGCAAATCATAGAAGACCGGAAAAACCTTGAGCTACATCGGCGAGAAGCTGAAATGTGGATGAAGCAACGAGATGAAGCAACTGCCAAGCGAGATTGGATCCAAAGCCATCAGCCTACCATGGAGATTGATTCAGGCGTTGCAACCAGCGAACTTTTGAAATTAGCTACTGATAGGGCAAAAGAACACGAACTAACCATAGAAAAAAATAGTCTTGGTAAGACTATTCCTAACAGCATCTATGACGAAATCTCTATCGACCTAGAAGCAACAGGTTCTATGGAAAAAATCACAAAATGGGCCCATTCCATTTACAGTCCCTCCGAATTCCGACTTTTTAAACATTTTTCTTTGAATAGTACGGCAGATCCCGATAAACTAAAAATAAAAGTAACTGTCGCCCAATGGTTTAAGCCATCTGGGGTATTAGATAATGAGGATTCGGAATAGTTAAAAATTTAATATTTTTTAAAATATTTACCAACTAGCCATCGATTAAGCATGCATCTTTATGATTGCGACTTCTGCACATCAAAAAAAGAGTTTGAAGCAATGGTTGCGAACCGCGCCTGCACCTGCTTTAGTCCTCCTTTATTTCTTTTGTTTTAGTCCAGGATCCTTGCTTGCGGACGAAGCTGAGAACGTCATCGACGCGCAAGAGGTAGTCAGACAAACACTTCCTGAAGAACCCGACTTAATAACACCAGAGCCTGAGCCTTTCAGACTGCCCACAGAGCAGCCTATTGATGATTACGAAATTCTATGGAAAGAGTCTCCTTTCACTAGAAATTCGAGCCCTGATGCTGACAAATTCTCGGCACCTGCTCAATACGTCCTTGAAGCTTGGACTGGCAGCGAAGAACAGAATGACCTAAGGCTCTATGTTCGCCCCCGCGTAAAAGATGCTAAAGCAAAAGGAATAGAATGGGTCATTATCTCAAATGATGGTCCTCAAGAAGGCAACAAGCTTCTCGCCTTTAATTATGCCGAAAGTTTCAAAGAATTATCAGCTGAAGTTGAAATTCAAGGTCGCAAGTACACTGTAAAATATGATGAGCAAGCCCTTAAAAAGCCTTTGAGGCCCATTTCTCCAGGGGGAATAAGAAGACCTTCCACAACAAATCGGCCCGATATTCAAGTCCCTAACACCATTAGAAGACCCACTACTCCAACGACATCAACAAACAATAGCGCAGTTCGTAGACCACGTATTATAAGGAAGCCAGCCCCTATTAGAAGGCCCACCACGAACCAATAGATTTAATTTATGCATCCAAAAACAAAAATTTTTAATTTCTTGCTGTTTATCAGTATATTATTTTACTCATCTGGCGGGTCAGCTGACACACACCCTCTAAATTTTGTTAATGCTGACGTGGAAGTGGTTCTTATGGAATATGAGAAACTTTCCGGTAAAAACCTCATCATTGAGCCTCAAGTTTTAGGTAGTGGTAGCGGTAACTCTATTAGACTAGTCACTAACCCCAACAATCCTCCCACCAAAGAAGAAGCCATTGAGCTCATCGAAACAACTCTGCTTCTCCATAACGTCGCGATCGTTCCCTATGATGAGAAGACGGTAAAAGTGCTAGTTCGTCCACCAAGAGCTGAAGGGGTACCCATGATTAAAGACCCTAAAAAGATACCGAGCTCAGATCAACCTGTTAACTACTACATGCCCCTCAATTATATTGCACCAGACGCTGCTCAACAAATTATTCAAAGTAACATCCAAGGCGCCGACCCTAATATTACTTTGATCACTCCCGTTCCTGACGCTCAAGCCCTTATCATTACAAGTAAGGCTAACTTTCTAAATAAGATAATAGAGATAAAAGAGCTCATCGATGTGCCTCCGGCTAAAATGGAGAATAAGTTTGTAAAACTCGAGCGAGCAGATGCAGAATCTGTTACAGAGATTTTATCACAGCTGTTCGAACAAAGTGGTTCGAACAGCCGTCCCACTGCAAGTAGAACCACCAACCCATCTCGAACTCCTCCAACTCCTAACAGAGCGCCCACGGCACCAAGCAGTTCCGGACCATCTCCTACTTCCATAGGAGAAGAAACTAAACTAATTCCTGACACTCGGACAAACCGTATTCTTGTTTCAACAAGACCTAGAAATTTCGCCTACATCGAAGATTTAATTAAACAGCTTGACTCAGAAAGCAGCCACTCAAAACCCACAGTAATGCCTCTAAAGTATGTGATCGCCTCTGACATCATTGGCGTCCTCGCAGATATATTAGAAGAACCTGATAGTGCTGGAGGCACTGGAACTGGTAACCGTCCTTCCAATAGCCAGAATCAACGCCCCAGTGGCGGCAGTTCTAACAATCAAAATAGTTCATCTGAAGGAGCATCAGTTTCTGCTTCGGAAAGAGCAGAAGTGCCGGAGGCCATTATCGTAGGGAAAACAAAACTCATTGCCGATAACCGCACTAATTCGATCATGATCATGGGCCCTCCCGAGAGCATCGAACGATCTAAAGATCTATTAGAACAACTAGATCAACGTCCTAGACAGATTTTTCTAAATACAATCATTGGCACTCTCTCCTTGGAAAGTGAACTTAGATTCGGCATCGATATTTTCTCCGAGTTTTTGGGTGGCACAGGAAGTAATGGACTAGGTCCATCTATAAACACTGGAGCTAGAGGCGATGGTGCCGGTGCGTGGCCTGACCTAGATGGGTTTGACAATATACCTAATGTAGTGGCTAACGCAGCTAGTGGGCTCAATATTTATACAGCTATTGGAGGTACTATTGAAGCCTATGTCAACGCTCTCTCTTCATCTGATAGGTTTCAAGTGCTCGCTAGACCTGCAATTATGACACGCAACAATAAAACAGCCAGAATTACATCTGGCACTCGTGAGCCCGTACCTACGTCTACATTGACTAATACTACAGACACAGACAATTTTCAGACAAACATTGAATTTGAGGACGCCGTTTTAGAACTAGAAATCTTACCCTATATCAATGCAGATGATGAAGTAGTCCTTAACGTGAGCCAGTCCAATAACCAATTAAGCGGCAGAACCACAGTAGGTTCCACTCAGGGTGTACCTATCTTTGAAGACCAGTCTATTAATACAGAGGTTACTGTACCTGACCGCTCAACAGTTATGATTGGTGGACTCATTAGAGAAAGTCCTACCCGAAATGAATCTGGAGTACCACTTCTTAAAGACATACCCTTACTTGGCTATCTTTTTAAGACTACAACAATCGACAAGGATAGAGACGAGTTGATCATTCTCATCCAACCTACTGTGATCAATCACGAAGACGAAATACTAGAAAAAGCTCAACTTGAACTCGACCTTACTGGCATTGAAGAAACGAGCATTCCTAATCCTTCATATCCAACGAAAATCCGACCAGCTATCCCTGTTACAAGCGAGATCATTCATCAAGCTATTCCAGTAAATGAGGAGACAGCCCCGTTACAATAAATCAAGCTGAGAATAAATTGAGGGCTTGTAAATCTTATCAAAATTTATTCTACCCTTTTCTGTAAAGTAGAGGTCATTGAGTTGTTGCGAGGCTCAATATCATCTTTCTGAAACAAACTTACTTGAGAAGTAATCTGAACAGCCCCTCCATAGTTCATGTTCTTTATAATTTCTTGTTCATGCACAGCAATTTCACCAACTTGAAGTTGAGGGATAGTGAAATTCATGGGCACTCCATCAAGTTTAATAGCATGATTGATGTTAAAGAGATTCTCCGTACCACGATTTTGCACAACGGACTGCACCTTGGGGTAAGGGTTGGAATCAGCCCCAGCAGGAATGTAATAATGCGAAGAAATGGCAATATCCAATAGACCTCGTTCCTCACGCTGTAATATGCGGTTCATATTAATAATCCCAGATCCATACATGGGATCTACACCAGGCTGACCTGCTTCATCTAGGTAATTCATAACAAGTTCTTGAGCAGCCAAGACATTGGAGCCCTCCAGAGAAGCAACCGCCGCCACTAATCCAGATACCACTGCTGCTGAAGCAGAAGTGCCGCTAAAAGATATCCAGCCGTCCTCAAACCAAGCAGCTTGCAGTCCAACTCCTGGCGCCACTACATCTAACCCCTCTCCCCCATTTGAAAAATAGGCATAACGACTGTTACCATCTACTGCTCCTACCGACAAGACAGACTCAAAGCGTGCTGGATAAACCAGGCGATCATAACCTTCATTACCTGAGGCACCCACAACAACTACTTCTTTGGCGTTGGCATAAGCTACTGCTTCTTTAAGTATCTGGCTTTGCCCGTAGGATCCTAAACTCATATTGATGATTTGAGCTCCAGAATCAACAGCTTCAACTAACCCACTGGCAACTGTGAAACTGTCTCCAACTCCAAATTCATCAAGCACACGAACATCTATAATTTTCGAAGAAGGTGCCAATCCCTTGTAACCACCTAAAAGACCCCCTATCAATGAGGCTACAGCCGTTCCATGAGCCGAAGTGCCATCACTTTTGGCCTCGATATTAGTCATAGCACTACCCACTTGTTGCCCGCCAAATTCAGAGGTCATATCCAAGGTGTCGACAACTACACCTTCTAACGCTGCGTGCTCCTCAATTCCATTATCTAAAACTGCTACTGTTACGCCACTACCCCATTCGTTGTTTATTTCTTCAAGACCTAGCCAAAGATACAGGTAGGGTCCTATAGAGAGGAGCTCTTGGGTATGATCACTTAACTTATTGACCGGGTCGCTAGGTATACTCACAAACAAATTTGGGCTGAGACTTCCTTTGTCTTCCAGTAAATCCTCGAGGGAATCTGCATCTCCACGCACTCGAATGGAGTCGAGAGCGGGAATTTTAGAAATTATTTCGAAACCTTTCTCCTCGGCGGATTCCAAAAATTTCCTATAGGCGCCGTCGTCGTGGAATTTTACAATTTGCTCCCCAGTAATTTCTTCAGAACTTTCTTTATAAGATGGATTAGGCTGTAAACTTTCCTCTAGAAAGCCCTGTCTTATCGCTGCCACAGCATAGGCGCTCACTCCTTCTTCCTCTGGAATAGAACTTTCCTCTGTTTCGATCCCATTGTGGAGATTATTTTGGGTTATTATCTGCTCTGCTGCTCGATCCTCTGAAGCACTCTGCTTCGAGAGGAAGAAAAAGAGAGCTAAAGCTAATAGCAGAGTAGAAAAGCCGAATATAAAGTCTTTTAATTTCATTTAAATAATCCCTTCATTCATAATATAAGTTAGCATCTGTTAGATGCATTTAAAATCAAACTTATTGCAATTATTTAGGCAAATCATAGCGGAGTCTTAATAGAAAGTGATGTTTAACATAGCAAATCAATTTACAGGCAATGCCATAGGGATATCTTCATCGTCCTGATTAAGTCCAGTAATTCTTTGCCCTGAGGATAACAACTCTACATCCTCTTCTCCACCTACTTTGCCGCCACCGACTAAGCGAACCAAGCCCTGCGGTGTTTTTGCCATCTTAGGTACAGTTCGAGTAATCATCCTATCTTCTTGGTATAGAATCGCACCGTCAACATCAATCATTGTATAACGATATGTAGTCGCGCCTACTGTATGTAGGACATGCAATGTCAGATCTGGGTCAAAAGCAATTTGTGGGTCTGTGTAAGAAACAATTGTTCCAAGCCTTTTCGTCGCATGTACTACATTTACTTTAGGCTCTTCCACTCGTATATAGAGATACGCACGATCTCTTTCAAGGAAGCGAATCAAAGAATAATGTTTTTCTGTTCCTTCATCTAAACGTTTTGCACTCCACATCACGCTGCCCTTGCCAACATTAAAGACCAACGGGTCCGTGATATATGCGCCCCGCCCGGGCAGCTCAACAACTGCTTGTATGGTATACTGGCCTGTTTCGTGGATGGCGTAATAAGGCGAAATATTAATCTCTACTTCTTTGGATTGCGATGGAGGTATCCGAAGTGCACCTACGGCTAATTCACGATTTTTTATGATAGTGGTATTGTGATTTACCGATTTCACACGAAAGCTAAGCCAAGAGGTTTTTCGACTACTATTATTCGTTAAGAGCAAAGATTCGTTGGAAATATTGCGAACCTTGACAATAAATTTAGCCTCTTCGTACTGAATGAAAGTCTGCCTTTGAGCTATCAGCGAAGTTTCTATTTGAGCAAACACAAAATTACTCCAGCTCCATAGAGCCAATAAATGTAAGCTAACTTTATACATCCCCAATATTAGTATAGCAAATCATACAGCTTATACAAGCTTGGTAGTTAAAGCTGCTTAAAGGTCTATTCTAGGCACTCAAGGCAACATCAGAGTCTGATGCTTCTATGGCTTGGACCAGTTTCCACTTATCCCATAGCATAGCTTTTTGAAAATCTCTAATCAGGGTGATCCTGCTATCACCATGAATCTTCTCAAGTTGATTGACAAAGCGTTTTGCAAGCCAATTAGCAGCCCGATATCTGCGTATCAGCCTGTCATCTTCATAATTAAAATTCTCATCCTCAAAGAGCCGCTCTTTGATCCATGCCACTTGATTAGTATCTATACTTCCTGCTAGTAACAAACAGAACCTGAGCAACAAGAGGTAAACATCCACCTTTGCTTGAACTTCTAAATTACAGGCAGACGTCTCCGACTCAACGCTTAATTTTCCTTGCTGATACCATAGAGCCGCATGAATTCCATGAGTGATTTCTTCCAGGAAAGCAATAAGTTCTCTGACATTACGGCTCGATAAACATTCTCTAGGATCTTCCCTTTCAAGCTTTGAGACAAGCTCTGGAGCATAGTATATAGCTACATACAGCCTGCCCTTGCTTTCTCTCAAGAATGTATAAGCCCAATCCCAATAGTCACTAGAATCCAGCTCAGCAGCTTTGGCCAACTCACGACTACGCACAGAACTAATAAGACAGTCCTCCAGGTTGATTCCAGTGGCATCATAGGTCCTTTCCATTACCTCTTGTATTTCTGCCAGTAATGTCATCAACTAGAAATGATCAGTAAATCTTGGTCAGGCCCTTCAAAATGAAGATGATTATCCGCAAGATGATTGAGTGCGCATCTTACTTCGTGAAACTGTTCTGATAACCTACCAAACACTTCCTCAAGATCTGAATCCTTGGCTAGGCGATGACTAGAAGCACAATGGTAATTGGCTCTACCCATTCCCTCGTAAAACCCTATATCAGGCCCTCCGCGCCTTTCCTGGTAGGCTTTCACTCGATCTGCAAAGATGCCACTGATAAATAGGGAGTAATCTGCTATATGGGACCTTATAAGAAAAGCCTCATCAGAACCCGCTTCTTGAATCAAAGCTAGCATATCAGAAATATATGGCCTGTGATATCCCATACTTGGATCGGTTCGCTTTATTTTTTTGTTATTGGCGCCTTGACTAAAGCTCACCAATACAGAAGCGATGTAATCAGCAAATAATCTATCATCAATACCTACTCGTTTAAGCATCCATCTGGTCAAAACGTAAAAATACAACTCTGAGGAAACTTGCAGGCATTTACACTCATCAATGAGCCTTTCATAAACTAAGCGGTGATCTAATAACGAGTCACGAGATTCCTCATCCTTAAACAAATCCAATAGGACACTGTTTTCTTCCTCACTTTCAGACAAGGCTTTTTGAATAAAAGCAAAGTCTTCAGCCTTTAATCGATTGCGACATTCTGCATATAACATCACGCCTCCCTCCATACTAAGTTATAGCAGGGACAGTGCCAGAGCCCCAAGAACGTCCCTCTTTTTTATCTGGTATTCGCTTACATCAAACTCAAGAAGTAGCTACTAACTAGACCCAAGTGCTGAGATAACCTTGAGATATCTATCCTGTCATTCAATATATCGGCATCTCCACAGAATTCTTAATATACTTACGATAAACTACTTACACAAAACTAGCAAAGCATTAAACCTCAAGCTCATCAGCAGACTCATCCTGATGCTTCAAGGCTATTCCTTTTCCTTTTAATATCCCACCTGTTTTAACACTTAGTTCCCCAAATTGAATTAGATCCGCAGTCAGTGAGCCTGTTTCAGTTACCTCAAGTGCCTGCTGGACTGTAACCTTCTGTGCAGCGAGCTGCCCAGAAACGACACAACAATCCACCCTTAAATTCTTAGAGATACGTAACGAGGCTTTTGGTTTCACTTGAATTGAAGGACCATCAATGTCTCCCTGTACAAAGGCCTTTCCACCAATCACTAGCGTCTCATATACTTTAATATTGGCTCGACATTTTCCTTCTACCAAAATATTAGCGGCTTCAATTTTTTTACCATTAAAAAACCCACCTGGCTTAATGTGAACATCCCCGTAGGTCTGAATCATTCCTGACTTAGCAGATTGCTCCCTCTCTATCACATGATCGGTCATATCCAGGTAAGCTGAACAATGATTACATTGCCATGACATGGCACTTAAAGGAATACGTAAATCACTTTGGCAATGCAAACAGTTGACGCGACGCGAAGCTACTTTCCTCTTGCGCTCCCTAGGACCTCTATGACTTTCTTCCAGGCTAATTCGAACTCCACAATTTTGACAAAATGTAGACTTCGCCTCCACATACTCCATCTGTTTATGTCCACAGGAAGGACAGGAAATCTCGTGCTTTTCAGGACCTTTTCTTTGCATGAACTTATGACAATTAATTTACTTCTTTATAAAATCAGGGGTCGTCTGCTTAACCCATCTAGCCATTGAGGATTGAGGACCGATATCAAAATCTACTTCTACTTCTGCACCTTTGGGCACAACCACCGATTTTGCTCGACAAACACCCCGAACCTTAGCACTAGGCTTAATAGTGACATCACCTGTCGCACTAACCTTTCCTATGCAATGCCCAAGAATTTCACAAGACCCCACTCGAATCTCACCCTCTACTTTAGAACATTTATCAAATACGATATGGTGCTTAGACTTTACATTTCCTACTAGCCTTGCAGCAAAATGACCCGAATGATTAAAAGCCAACTTGCCTTCTAAACGCATGCCCTCTGAAATTAAAATAGGGGAATCCTCTTCTTTTTTAATGAGTGGCAACACCTCTTTAATTTTTACATTCCAATTCATAAAGCCACAGAATTCCAGATTTAACTTACGATATTCTTTTCTTTCATTAGCAGTTATATACTCTTTTCGACCTATTCTCAAATGTTTCAAGAATTACAAAAAAAATGGCGTGAAAGCATCTCCTACAGTCTTACAGAAGATGATTTTTGTTATTATACTCGAGAGCTTTTATCATGGCAGGTTAAAAATAATCCTGTTTACCAGGACTATTGTAGGTTATCAGGTATTGATTTAAAATCCAAACTCGAATGGCACGAATTCCCTGCTCTACCAGTCCGCACATTTCGTCAGAAAGTCGTCTCATGCCTACCTGAATCCCCTTTTGAACAAATCTTCTTAACTAGTGGAACATCAGAAGAACAAAGAGGAAAACAACACCTTATCTCTACCAACTTTTATCATTTATCCCTAAAAATGAACTTTGATAAAAACCTCCCAAAAAATCAAAAAGCCGATTGGATTTCTCTAATTCCCTCATCTTCCGAATTACCTCAGTCCTCTCTATCTCATATGATTTCGTATTTAGCAAAAGCTTATCAACCCCCTAAAATGACTTATTGCTGTAATGCCTCATTCGAAATTGATTATAGTATATTCCTTGGCTCTATTCTCGACGCTATACAAAAGCAGACTCCAATCGCTTTGTTCGCTACCTCTTTCGCACTCGTGCAAGTATGCGATTATTTAAGCAAGAATCGTCCCAATCTCTCACTGCACAAAGATTCGTTTCTTTTTGAAACAGGAGGAAGTAAAGGACGCGTTCGGGAAATCTCGCGTTTTGAAATGCAAACACTACTTGCTCAAACACTTGATCTTCAAAAAGACCAAATTCATTACGAATATGGGATGACAGAATTATCTTCTCAATGTTATGCCCTAGCAACAAACGAGGTATTTGATTCACCGCCTTGGATGCAGGTGCAAATCATTAATCCTAAAAATGGAGAGAAGTGTCCCCCAGGACAAAGAGGCCTTCTTCATTTCTATGATCTAGCCAATACATACACCTGCGCTGCTATTGCCACTGAAGATTATGGCGAGTATGTTGATGATTCCGGTCGATTTCTGCTCCACGGACGCACTCCTTCCACTCCTCCCAGAGGCTGCTCTCTACCGTATGAAATAACCTCGTGACAGCCGTCTATATCCAGAGTTAAATTCATTAGGATTCATTAGCCGGAATAGCTCAGAGGTAGAGCAACTGATTCGTAATTAGTAGGTCGTGGGTTCAAATCCCATTTCCGGCTCCACTTAATATTGGCTCCCTATCAAATATCGACCCCTTCAATATTACTTATAATATTATCAATTTTAAGAATACAATAGCAATCCGTATTCTTAACTAAAGACAACAATATTCCTCATGCTTCTAATTTAATAATCATGTTTGCTATTGAAAAATTCTGGCCAGCCAGTGCTCTTCCTAAAACTCAAAATTGGTAGCCCAGGGTCATTTTAACTAATCTCTGTCAAGCTAGTATTGTTTTGATAATTGCAGTCACATGTGACAAATGGATCTCTGGTCTATATGTGCGATGGGCTCTTCGCCAATACTTAGGAACAGGCTGGCAAGTGGACACGTAAATCTCGCGATCATCTATCTAGATTATTTGCTCTGAATAAGAACTTTAAAGGCATTTGCAAATTCAAACGAGCCATCCTTACTTAGCACATTGGGGGAATAATGATTCATAAAATTTAACTGCGTTTGAAAGGCCTCTGTATTCAACTCAAGTGACTCACCCCAATCCATCAAGTCGGTAAAATTAACATCTGCTGTCAGGTCTTGTTTGCCCATTCGCAGATAAATATGGCTACCCTCTACTAATTGATGATGAAAGTACCCGCGTAAAGAACCATATGGTTTCCTATAATACAAATGCTCCACCTCATCCCCGTAATCAATTGTCAATATCTTACCCTGAATAAGTTTATGATTCCATGATTTAAGCCAATTACCATAACTCTCATGAACTTCTACTCTCTGTCCTCTGGGATAATCTAATTGAGCATCTAAAACTGAACTGTTGAGACTATCTAAATCTAAAGGTCTTGGAACTTCTTTCCAACTTTCGTCCAACTTATATAAAAAGATTTCTTTCCACATATCACCACTCCATTCAAATAAACGGCAAGGAAAAGCATCCACAAGTTCGTTTGAAAACAACAAAGCCCTTCCATTCGCTCTCTTTAGAGCCTGGGTCATATCGCCAGGCCAAGACACACAGTAATCCTTCAGCAGCTTCTGCTGCTGATCTTTTAAAGTCTGCGAAATTTCCACAATCTGATAGTGAACTTTGCGTCTTTCCCACCAACCCATTGACTTTAAAACCTCAAGTGCTAAGTGCCCTCCTCCACCACCTATTTCTATGACATGCCATAGACCTTTCCATTCTAGTTTTTGTTTACTTTCAAGAAGCCATTGGGAGATAGAGCTGCCAAGACCTAATCCCAAACTTGCAGATGTCGAAAAATCTCCACGTGGCCCAATAGAACGCAGCCCTGACGTGTAATAACCACTCCCAGCTTCATATAAAGCTCGCTCCATAAATGTCTCCACACTTATTGCTTGGCTATTCGCAGGATCCAGAGTCCTAGCACACATTTTTTACTTTTATCTGAATCAACTTTTTATGACAACCGTCATATTATTTGATGAAATCATTATGTATTATCCTTGTAAGCGGCGTCCTGTTATGCTCTGGACAATTATCATATGCTCAATCATCAATTTTTGGCCAAAATGGCACCGGCCAACCTACCAACACCATACTTAGCCTTATCGCTGGAGCTGCCACAGGCGCTGCAGTAGGGCAGGCTGTTGGTGGAGAAGATGGTTGGTGGATAGGCTCACTGGTGGGTTCTGCAGTAGGGGGGGCTGCTGGTAACGCTATTTCTTCTGGACAATCCACTTATTATCCAAGCTATAAACCTCATACTTCCTATCGCACTCGTTCAAATGATTGTGTTTCTCCTAGACGAATAAGCTATGCAACGCCAGTTGTCATAGAAGAGAAAATAGTTTTTAGTCAAGGCCCTAAAACTTCCGCACCCTATGGCCACATATTGGCAGGAGGAAACATAAAGTCTCCTTGGTCAGAATTCACCATGAGTTTAGGCGGAAAATCACCCGGTCAAATTGTTTTTGATGCAAACACTGGGCAAGCTTTCCGAATACCCTGATTTTTCATTAGATTAGTATATTAGTTGGTTGTTAGTTCCTGATTAAGTCTGGCCCCTCCTCTTAGAGGGGGGGCGCTTAATCTCCTTGATAGCTGCACCATGCAGTAGGGGTTTCATAGATGACAATTTCACTCAGTCCTGGCAATTTTGGCTCCAACCTCACCCAAAACCAATGAACCAGAACTTCTAATGTAGGGTTTTCTAGACCCTCAACTTCATTTAAATAGCGATGATCAACCAAAGTCAAAATGGGTTTCATTTTTTTTGCAATAATGGCGTGATCATAAAGCAAACCCGTTTGAGGATCAACTTCACCTGTTACAGATATCTGTACGCGAAAAGTATGACCATGGAGTTGCCTACACTTATGTCCCTCAGGAAAAACTTCTAAAGCCTGAGCCGCATCAAAAACAAATTCTCTTGTTAAGGTAATTTTCACCGTGCCTACAAACTACTTTCTGATTTACTTAGCAAAATCACTTGATAACTCTGGGGGGACTGGCTTCTCAAAGTTTGGTAACTGGCCGATCATAGGGACAAATTCAGCCTCCATAAGGCCTGGAGATAGTAAATCATTTTTTGAATATTTCTTCAGCTCTTCCCACGCTGCAGTGCCCCAAGGCTCCTTGATATCAACAATTGGACTTCCACTAAAACCAATCCCATGTCGTTTTACCATAATATTGGCCAATGCTACTGCAGCACAAACAGGGCCCTTCCTAGCGCTCAGATCATGATGATGAACAACTGCATCACGAGTTGTTGCATCAAAACCATAGCGGCTAAGCCAGAGCTCCCCCGCCTCCATGTGAGTCAATTCCATAAGCTTTGATTCTAAAGCATGGACTGGCTCCATATTTTCTCCCGCTCTTCGTAGGACAGCATAATAGGGATAGGGAGCTATTTGTGATAAGATAATCTTACCAAAATCATGCAATAATCCTGCATAAAATGCTTTATACGCAGGATCGGCTTGAAAAAATTTGCGTAAATACTTACCCGTAACCTCTTTGATTTGCTGACTTTTGCTTGGCTCTTCTTGGTGAATTTCTCGACTAATGTATTTTATAAGAAGATTAGAAACCACAGCGGTAGCCAGCGAGTGCTGCCAAATTGGAAACCAATTAAAAGTCCTATCTTCAGGAAAATGGTCTCTAAGATAAATGCCAAAAAGAATCAACCCTTGAGCAAGTTTATCTCCTACAGTCCGGACAGCTTTTTTAGTCGTTATGACCTGCCCTTCTTTTCCAAAAAAAGAGGTATTTGCAAGACCGTGCACATAATCACGGATTTCTGGAACAAGCTCTAATGCTTTAGCAACGTCGTCCACCTCAGCTTCCTTTACCTCTGTGCCTATTTCTTTGAGAGCTTCCACAGATTCGCTAATCGGCAAGGGTTTTGAAGTAGCGGTAATAGCATCTACAACCGCTTTACGTTTCCACTCAATACCCTGATCTACCTGGTTCTCAGTCCATGACTTAAGATTCTGATTGAGAATTCCATGAATAAACTCAGGAGATCCATATGACCTCATTGGCACAGGGATTGCCTTACTGTCTTCCGGTTCTTCTGAGAACCGCACACTAACAGGAGCCAGGCGATCCACTTTAATGAGTGCTTGTCTTAACTCCTCATAGTTTTGAAAACGATCTTCAGGCCGTTTTTGTGTCATCCTGTCAAATAAGTTAATCCAACCAGGAGGTAGCCCGGCTTCCTCGGCATCCTTATATGGAAAGGGAGCATCTAAATGTGCCATAATGATCTGCTCAACTGTGTCATAATCATGCAAAAAGCACATGGTAGTGAGGTGGTACATAGTTGCACCTAGTGAATAAATATCACTTTTCTGATCCGTGTGCTGGTTGAGAATTTGTTCGGGACAGATGTAAGCAGGCGTACCAAAGCATTCCCTATTTTCCTCTGCATCACCATCGATACCATTTAATGAGCGAGCTAAACCAAAGTCAGTTAATAAAATACTGCCATTGCTATCCAGAAGGAAATTAGATGGCTTAATATCTAAATGAACAATCTCATGAGTTAATGCCCAGTCTAATGCATCAATGGCTTGAGATAGAACCCACTCAGCCTGCTCCAAATTCATACGCGTCTGTTCTTCTATCCAGTCGTCGAGTGTGGACCCCTCAATAAAAGGCATTACGAAGTAATATAGCTCGCCTTGCCTCCCAATGTAGTAGATCGGAACAATATTTGCGTGTCTGAGTGCTGCAATATTCTGCGCCTCCTCATCAAAGAATTTTAGGTATCTCGGATTATCTGAAAACTCTGAGCGAAGAACTTTAATGGCTACTTCACGATTCAAGCTTGGCTCATAGGCTTTGAAAACATGTCCCATTCCACCCTCAGCAATATGGTGTAGGATGCTGTAGTGCCCTAATTCTGCATCTGGCACTAAATCTTGTAATCTCTCAGCCTTCGTCATACCTGTGGCAATACAACCTTACTAGCAATTTATTGGTCGATTTTATCTTTAGTTTAGTAGCCTATGTGGACTAAAGCACTTTATACTTTTTCTATGTAGCCTAAGCTATTGGCAAATACAAAATTTGAGCGTATCATATATTAAATCTAAATTCCATAACATCACCATCTTTTACGACATAGTCTTTTCCTTCAATTCTTAATTTACCCGCCTCTTTAGCTTTTGCAAAAGAACCCAACTCGATCAAATCATGATACGCAATTGTTTCGGCTGCAATGAAACCCCTTTCAAAATCGGTATGAATCACACCAGCTGCTTGAGGAGCTCTGTCTCCTTTGTAAATCGTCCAGGCTCTTGTTTCCTTTTCTCCTGTAGTAAGGTATGTTCTCAGACCTAATAGATGATATGCACCTCTAATAAGGCTTCCTACTCCCGATTCACCTACGCCAAGGCCCTTCAAATACTCTTGTCTATCTTCCTCTGACAAGTCCAACAACTCTTCTTCTATTTGAGCGCTAATGATTACGGATTCTGCCTGTAAGTACTCAGAACAGTAGGATTCTACACCTGCTACTCTTCTTCCTACCTCGCTAGACCTTTCTTTATTGCTAAGTTGAGACAAATCACTCTCCGCTACGTTACAGGCAAATAAGGTTGGCTTACTGGTAAGAAGAAAAAATTCCCTTATCATTTCCATCTCATCTTCTGTAGCATCTATTGTTATCGCTGGCTCGCCCTGATCAAGATGATTGCAGAGCCTTTCGAGGAGTGCTTCTTGGGCCTTAGCCTGTTTATTTCCTGACCTGGCTAGTTTAGCGGCTCTATCTTTCTGTTTTTGAATAGATACCATGTCAGCTAGCACCAATTCTGTCAGGATCACTCCAATATCTCGCAAAGGATCAATAGAACCACTTACATGATGGATATTATCATCTTCGAAACAGCGCACAACCTGGACAATAGCATCAACTTCCCTAACGTGTGATAAAAATTGATTTCCTAAACCTTCTCCTTTGCTGGCGCCTTCTACTAGACCAGCTATATCAACCATCTCTATCACAGCAGGAATCACCTTCTCGCTTGATGAAATTTTACCAAGGCGTTCCAACCTGAAATCTGGGACAGTCACTATTCCAGTATTTGGCTCTATCGTGCAAAAAGGGTAATTCGCAGCCTGTGCTTTGCGACTTTTTGTTACCGCGTTGAAAAGCGTACTCTTTCCAACATTTGGTAGCCCAACTATACCAACCTTCAACATACCGTCATATGCTTAATGAGCTATTGCAAACACATTCAAGAACTACCCTAGGCAAACTTGAGCTTTCAACTTTTTTGAACCCAAATTTATAGCTATCTACTAAACTCTTCTGCCGGTGTGGCAATAGCTTCCGACGTAGATTCTTTGCCCTTCCGCACAAGATGAACAACCTCATCATAATAACCCCTGACTAAGGATCGGAACAACCTGAGATGATCTTCCGTAGAATGCTGCACTATAAACTCAACTTGGTCCATTATCTCAGTTTCCTCTCTATTGCGGCTTGTCTGATAAAAAGGACCTTCGTCATATAGCCGTGTCACATCACCACCTTGCCCTAGCACATATAAATGCTTAAGCACAGAATCACTTAGCTTTACCAGCTTGAGTCTAGCCTTATATAGGGTCTTTTCTTTAAAACCTATTTTTATGGCTATGTCTGCTAGCGACATTCCTGTTTTAGTTTCAACACGACTGATTAGTTCTGACTGATTTTCTAGATCTTCCACTGTTACCTTTGACATATCTTTTCTCTAATATATTTGGTTTGTTAAATATCCTAAGCAAACGTTAGGAATAATAAGGTGCTATAGCTAGGCTGCATGCGCTTCTGTTTCCAGTTATTGCACTGAAGCCTAATATTTTGATTTTTATAATAATAGTAACGAGAATTGGTTTATATATATAGATAGCGAACTAAATGACAAGATTATTAATAATCTTTGATCTTTAAATGTCAAAAAAAGACATAATATTGTAACTAATAACAATGAAGGTTATCAAAAAATCTGCTCCTGTGCTTTAGCATAGATTCATTAGATAGATAAGGGAACAGAAATGCTCTCTCTTTGAACAAATTGAGTGATTTCACGGTAACCTAATGACCAGGCAAGTTTCGCTGCTTTAACAAAATCTCTACCCACTTCATCGGGTTTGTGCGCATCCGAATTTATCAGAATGGGAATCTCTCTTTCAAAAGCTTCTTCCAGAAAAGCTAAACTAGGGTAAGACTCCTTGATATCTTTATACCATCCTGCGGTATTTATCTCAATGGTCATACGACAATCAGCAATTGCATCAAGTGCTTCTCGATAATAACTTTTTAGATCACCGTGAGGGCAACGAGCAAACTTTTTAACTAAATCAGGATGTCCCAAAAAATCAAAAAGACCAGAGCTCGCGGCATCGCGATAACAAGCAAAGTACATCTTCCAGACGTCTTCAACAGCATAATCATTCCACCTACTAAGTTTGTGAGGATTATCTACATCCCAGTCCTCTTGGATGTAATGCACAGAACCTATGAAGTAATCAAAAGGATATTGAGATGCTAAATCCTTGATATGAGACTCATAACCTTTTATGTAGTCACATTCTAAGCCCAATCTGATTTTAAAATCCGGATGCACAAGACGAGCCTCATCTACAAGCTGAATATATTTGGGTAATTCGTCAGGCCCCATTCTCCAATCATCAAATTGTTCTGGCATTGGGTTGTGGTCGGCAAAACCGATTTCGTCCAGTCCCCTTTTTTTAGCAACCGCGACATACTCCGATGGATGGCCCTCAGCGTGGTGGCACAATGGAGTGTGCATGTGATAATCAAAACGCATAGACCAATCTAGGACGAAGCAAAGTCAAAATGCGGTTTTAGAACCCTAAGTATCTTAACATACTGGCTATTTTTGACTTCATCTCCTGCCTCTCCACAATTTGATCAATCAATCCATGATCCAGCAAAAATTCGGCTGTTTGGAACCCCTTGGGCAACTCGGACTGAGTGGTTTCCTTAATAACACGAGCGCCTGCAAATCCAATCATAGCACCTGGCTCTGCAATAATCAAATCACCCAATGAAGCATAACTAGCCATAACCCCTGCCATTGTTGGATTTGTTAAAACCGAAATGTAAGGTAAACACTCTGCAGAATGCCTAGCTAAGGCTCCACTTGTCTTAGCCATCTGCATGAGGCTAAACATGCCCTCATACATCCTGGCACCACCTGATGCGGAAACGATTACTAAAGGGCACCTGGCCTCCGTTGCCCTTTCTGCAGCTCGTGTAATCTTTTCTCCAACTACAGAGCCCATACTACCTCCAAGAAAACTAAAATCCATTACTGCCAAGGAGTATTGTATTCCCTCTATCTCTCCCATGCCACTGATTACAGCCTCTTTAAGGCCCGTGCGCTTACTGTAGGTGCTGAGCCGATCCAGATAAGTTGTTTTACCCTTAAATTTCAATATATCTACCGACTCTAGATCCTGGTCATAAGGTTCAAATGTGCCTTCATCGCAAAGGGATTCTACACGCATTAATGCTGGTAAAGACATATGATGCCCACAGCTCTTACAAACCCTCAAGCACTCATCTAGCTCTTTGTTAAAAAGAACCTCTGAACACTTAACACACTTCGTCCATATACCTTCAGGTATTTCTCTTTTTTTAGAGCGGTTTCCTGCTAATTTAACAAAAGGTGCTTTTTTAAAAATGGCCATTTTTTGATCTCCTTACGTTTATCCCCTAGCAACCGTAAGAGCCGAAATACTTTTGGCCCCCTCTTTCAAGAGAGCTCCAGCACACGCATCCGTAGTCGCTCCTGTTGTAAACACATCGTCTATGATTAGCACTCTCCACCCTTGGACGTCAAATCCACTCTTTAATTCATAAGCTTTGCGCTGATTACGAATACGCTCACTCCTTCTCAGTTTTGCCTGAATAAGGGTTTTACGTGTTCTCCTTAGTAAGTCAATGAAAGGTAATTTCATGCGCTTGCATAGTCCCTTGGCCAGTTCTCTTGACTGATTAAAGCCGCGCTCCCTTTGTCGAGTAGCATATAGCGGTACTGGTACCACAGCATCCCAATTTTGACCTTCATAAAAACGGCTATATCCCTCTGTTAACCAATCCAATAAATAAGGTAGATAGTATGATTTCTGTTCGTATTTAAAGCCATGGATTGCTTCCCTGACTCCATATTGTGAAACATACGCTGCCCTAATAGTATCCAACGCCCAAGAACGTCCTCGGCAATTCCAGCAAGTATGCGGTAGAAGACCTGCTGTTGCATAGGGTTCTTCACACTGCTGGCAAAAAGGCTCTTTCAACTCAACTAGTTTATTAGGAACATCTGAATCGGGGTAAATTAAGTCTGTAAAGCTTCTCAGCCAATCATTGAACACGAAACTCATTTGTAACCCCTTTATATACAGGAAAAGCAATAACTACGAAGAGGATGATAAGCATCGCATAAGTATCTACTCCAGTTACTAAATCATTACCAAATATCCAGTGTGCCCAACGACTATCAGGATTCATATCCGTCAGGCGCTCTGTTGTTTTTAACGTAAATACCCAGCCTGCATGCAACCCCATAGCCCCCCATAGAACTCCCTGTCTTTCGACTAGAGCACATAAGCACATCCCAACTCCAAAATAGCTGATTCCTCGCATTATCAAATATTCAATGCCCGTGCCGTAGCTAAAAATAGTTCCCCAAGCTGTAATACCACTCATAAGGGTAATAGTATCAATATGTTGAACCTTTGCGAAGTGTGTCACAGAGTAAAATAAGGAACTAAAAAATGCGATGATGATCTTATGATTCCATGCCTCCGACTTATTAAGTAGTCTGACAACTGCCAAATAGAACACCCCACGGAAAAGTATCTCTTCAAAAAAGCCTAGTACTGAACTCCCAAAAAAATAGCCTGTCGCATCTCCGGGCTCCATATCTAGCGCAATAATTCTAGCATCGAATGCCAGTTCTAATGCAACTACAACTCCTAAAGTGATGAGCCCGAGCCCCCACCCCCTCACAAGATCCTTAAACATCTTTGCAGTTTTAGCTATCCCCACGGCTGCCCAACTACTTATTTTCCACCATTTGGTTAGAGGCCATAGTAACAACAAGGCATTAACCATAAGAACGCGATTAAATACTCGCTTAAATGGAAAGGCCTCAGGCATAATAGAATCGATCAACCAAAAAGCGAAAGGGCTTGCGAAAGCAGTTGATAAGAACAAGCCAACAAGATATCCCCCGAATCCCACAAAAAACCGAATCATTGCAAAGCTTTTAGACTATCAAGGAATCTCTGTCCTAAGCAACTCCGCTACCAAACTTCGACTCCATTATCCTTCTAGCTATGTCGATCCGACGCTTACGCTGCTCATCTAATTTGGCTCCGACCTCGTTTGATTGCTTGTTTTTTAATGCAGCCAACTGAGGATTCATCTCTTTAATACGCCTCACAGCAATAGCAAATAGGGAGAGCAAGACGACAGCAACTATTCTTGGATACTCCATCCAACACTCGAGCAACCTATCATGGCGCATGCGCCACAAGTCACACCTATCAACTGCAGTGACAGTAGCACTGGCCTCATCTTGGTCTACCATGCTCATTTCGCCTATGGAATTTCCGGAGCTTAATCTAGCGACTTCTGATTCCTTGCCATCAGAAGCAACAGTAACCTTGAGGCTCCCATCTAGAATCATATATAAAAATGGCTGTTGTTCACCCTGCTCGATTAAAATATCCCCTGTCTGCAATTGCAAAAAGTCCCCCAATTGGCAAAGCACTTGTCTTTCTTCAGCGTCCAAATCACTTAGCCAAGATGTGGAAGGTGAATTGACAAATTTTTGTATAAGTTCTTGATCCATTTTCTGACTCCAATCAATTGGTTTTTACTTAGCATCTGGCTACCGTGAGCGACAATGTAGACTGTTTTGAGGCCCTTGTCCATTTCATAGCTAGTAGCACTCTAATGGATCTCCATTTCACAGCAATAAGCTGTCAATCCAGCCCCGAAGCTACTCATCCAAATTTTGCCGCTATTCTGATCCAGGTTCCTTAGGGCAAATTCCAACCCAAATAATACCGAAGGGCTACTCATATTGCCATAATCTGATAGTACCTCATAAGACTCTACAGGACGGCGAATATTAATCTGATTTTCCACAGCTTGTAACACCTTTTTACCACCAGGATGAATCACTATCTTATCTGGCTCTTCTTTACAACTACGGCTTAAGAAGAGCTCTTCTACTGCTTCGGCAGCTAACCCTGGGATAGACCTATGTAGCTTATTCCTTAATTTACCCTTAACATTTTCAAAACGCAATTTTTCGCGTTCTTTAGGTATATGTAATGAGTCAAATTGTTTACACTCTATGCAACTACCCCCGTTATATCCGATCTCCTCACCAGTCCATACGCTCGCACTAGCACCATCACCAAACAAACAAAAACTTACGAGAACACCTGGATCATCGTCCAGATAAAATGCTGCAGAACAAACCTCTACAGCTATGACTGCGGCATTGCTATGGGGGTTAGCTTTTAGGTAATTCCATGCGTTACGCAGTGTTGGTATAGCAGCCCCGCACCCTAAGCCTACAAGATCCGCCATTTGAATATGATCCGGCAAGGCTAATTGCTCTGCAATATAGCTACTAAGCCCTGGACAAAGGTATCCAGAACAGGTGCAAACAAATAGTGCATCCAATTGGTTAGCATCAATAGATGACTGGTCTAAAGCAGGTCCCAGAGACTGCACTCCTAACTTAGTCGCTTCTCTTTGAAAAAATAAATTTAGTTTACCAGCATCAGAGCTCATAAGAGTTTTTACATCGGCGGAAGCAAAATGACGTTTTTGTATACCGTTATCTCCCAGTAATATTCTTTCGAGGAGATTCTGAGATTTAGACTCAAGGCCATGGACCTGTTTTAAATCTTTTATCTCCTCCCACAAATCACTCTGCTTTAATGAATATTCTGGAACAGCGTGATGAATAGCAGATAAATACATTTTTTACCTTAATAACCTTAATAGGAGGTTGAAGGGCAGTAAATTAAGCTTACATAAATGGAGGAGAACCATTCTTAAGGAACTATTAAGCAGAAACGGATGTAATCTACTGGCCATTTGCATTCGCCAAGAAAACTTTTTCCGAGCCCTTTTTAAAAAGCGATCTCTTGACTCCTTCCAAGTCTGGTCACCATAAGAATATCTCTTTAACTCATTTAAAGCCTCAGCTGCTCCCTCAAATGCCATAGACATACCGTTGCCAGTAAAGGGAGGTATAACACCGAGCCGATCTCCTATTTCAAAATCGCTAGCATTTGACTCGTTCCAACCCAAATGAAAAGCACTTACGCTACTCAAGGATCGCTCATCTTTTCCCGCTTTTGAGATTCGCTCCGACAAATATTCTAAACCATTTGCGTAAAGATAATTCTTAAAGATTGATTGCTTATTGTTTTGTAAAAATTGCTCTTTTCTAAAGAGTCCGCAAACATTTACCCTGCCACGTTCAACTCGTGAAAGGCCCACGTAACCATTCTCACCTAAATGCATTTCCAGGTCTGCTTTCATCTCTAATTTACAAACATGAACTTTTAACCCCAACCATTTGCTTTTTATATGGACTTTTCTACCCGATGCCCAAACCCAGCCTTCATTATTTTTACGTCGAACATCCTTAGCGATACGATGCGACTCAATTAATGTCCCCCCAACTTCTTTCAAGCGATTTGCCATCAATTCATCTAGTTTAAAACGTGAGATTCCCCAAGCTAGAACGGGCAACTCAGACTCAAAAATCACCGTATTCTTGTAATACCATCTGATCTTTCTATGTTGCTGCGCACCATGCAGCAAATCATCTACTCCTAAGAACTGCAAAATTTTGGGAGACACCCCAGAGATAAATTCTCCACAGACACGATGCCTGGGAAAGTGAGAAGCTTCGTATAAAGTAACTGGGACACCGCTATTTCTGAGCCCAATACCCAATGACAATCCCGCAAGACCAGCTCCTACGATTGAAATTTCTTTATTTTGACAATCCACTACTGGTTAACATCTCCTTCTTAACAGCCAACATACGGTAACTGCCTAATAAGCTTTGTTTAATAACAACTTGCCACAGGTTTTCGTCTAATCCAAGTAACTGAGGCAGTTCCTTCTCAATAAATCCAGCTTGAATACTCACATGACCGTCGTGCAGAGTAACCTGGCCCGCACCCCATATCCTTGTTAGCTTTAGGAGTTTCTGAAAAATAGGACGTCTAATTAGCTCCCCAGCTATAATCACACGAAACCCCTTCAATTTTTCTCCTAGTTTTCTCAGTTCACAATCATCTAAATGATGTAAAAATAGATTTACTACACAAACCTGATAATGCTCCCATTCACGAAAATCCATGATGTCTCCCTTCCACCATAGCCATTCACTAGGCCAACTACTTGGCTTCGAGATCAAGTCGAGACCTGTGTATTCAGATAAACGAGGATTCTCTTGATACAAGAATTTACCAAGCTCTCCTGTTCCAGCTCCTAATTCTAAAATCCGCTCACAGTTCTTTCTGTGCCTGACAATCTGATTAACTATCCACCTATAATTCCCCATTAGGATATTTATTCGGTGCAAATCTTTCCGGTTACTGATTGCCTCTGGATCATTCTCAGGGAGAGAATCTAGAATTTCTGGGAGAACCTCGCGCTTCACAAATTTAATTCAAGTATTGGCTGCTAAATAGAATATTCATCTCGCAAGCTATCGACAAGAAAAGGCAATCTTTCGCTTAATGTGGTCATTTCGAGTAACCTCTGTCTATTTAAATGATTACGCACCAGAGTGCCTGCAATAATGTCCGCCAACATGTGAAAATCTGTTATCTTATTTAAAAATTCCTTCACATCTCCTTTGATTGCCTGTTTTGTCTCTTTTATCTCTAGAATTTTGCTAACTAAGTGTCTAGCCAATATCTCATTATCTTCTTTATCCTCGTGACTCTCCTCTAATTGTCTTGGCCTTCCTTTATAATAAGGGCTGATTTGTGTGTAATCCTCAAAAACCACTCTGCTATACCCTTGCAATAATATATTACTGGTGCCATCACTGTTTTGTACAGCCGTCCTCACATACCCTACTCCCGCTATACCTGAAGACACTGGGACATTATGTTCACCCTGGGATATCACAGCAAACATTCGTGATCCCATTAAAGCTTCTAGTAACATCTGCCGATATCTAGGTTCGAAGATGTGGAGGGGTTGTACGCTATGCGGGAATAAAACTGTTTCTGGTAGCACCATAATCCCTATTTCATCCGGTAATTGCATCAACTAAAACTTACGTGAGAGAATTAAATGAAGCAAAGTGCTTTTACTTGCAGCCAAAATCCTTTCGCATTAAGGTTGACGCCAAGTTGGGTGACATCTACACGTAAAACTTACGCAAGTATATGATTAATAGATTTTTGGGATTATTTTCAAACGACATTGGTATCGATCTAGGAACCGCTAACACACTCGTTTATGTTAAAGATAAGGGAACCGTTCTACGCGAACCTAGCGTCGTTGCCATACAACAAGGAACCCGCAACGTTCTAGCCGTGGGTGATGAAGCCAAACGAATGCTAGGCAGAACACCTGGGAACATTGTTGCAGTAAGACCACTAAAGGATGGCGTGATATCTGACTTCGAAATCACAGAGGCCATGCTCAAGTGCTTCATTCAAAAAGTGCATAGCAAACGACTTTTAGCGCCCAGACCCAGAGTTGTTATAGCGGTACCATCTGGTATTACTGAAGTCGAAAAGCGTGCGGTTCGTGAATCCGCTTACCATGCCGGTGCTAGATTAGTCACTTTAATAGAAGAACCCATGGCAGCAGCAATTGGCGTGGGGCTTCCCGTTCAAGAAGCTGCTGGCAATATGATTGTAGATATAGGCGGAGGCACCACAGAAGTCGCAATCATCTCTCTAGCAGGAATCGTTTTTAGTAGAAGCATTCGCGTCGCAGGGGATGAAATGGATGAAGCGATCACAAACTACCTCAAGCGAGCCTATAATCTCGTCATAGGTGAAAGAACTGCCGAGGAGATCAAAATTAAGATTGGTTCAGCATTCCCCATGGAAAAAGAAACGAGTATGGAGGTAAAAGGCCGTGATCTCGTTGCAGGCCTTCCTAAAACACTAAGCATTACCTCCCAAGAAGTTCGAGAAGCCTTACTGGACCCTATTTCAACAATTATCGAATCGGTACGAATCAGCTTAGAACGCTGCCCACCAGAACTGTCCGCTGACCTCGTGGAACGCGGAATCGTTTTGGCAGGTGGAGGAGCCCTATTGCGGGGGCTTGATCGACTTCTAGCCGAAGAAACAGGTTTACCCGTTCATGTCTCCGAAGACCCCTTAAGTGCTGTTGCTGAGGGAACGGGTAAGGTTCTTCAGGAGCTAGAGTTCCTTACTAAGCTCACTTCGACCGATTTGAAAGGCTAAAAGTAAAGCTTTCAAACGATTCGAACGAGCATGGCAAGAACTAGTATTATAATAGCAGCGGTCATTATAATCCTGCTAGCCGTTATTGGCACCATCTTGCCCAGTAAAGCCAAAGAAAGTATCTCAACCACCTCTCATACGGCGACCTCGCCTATTTGGTCAGGCTTTGGTTGGGTTAACGAACGCATCGACATCTTTACTAGAAGTTTAAAAACACTCGATGACCTTCAACAGGAAGTTACTAGCCTGAGAGCCTTGAATGCTCAGCTCCAGACAGAAAATGCATCCCTCAGAGGATTTGAGGATGAAAACAACCGCCTACGCGAAATGCTTAATTTTAAGACCTCTTCAAATTACAAGCTGTTGGCTTGCAGAGTTATTGAAAGAGAGCCTTCAAATTGGTGGAATACTGTGATCATTAACAAAGGTTGGCAGCATGACAACAATTTAGCTTCCGACCAGCCTGTAGTTAGTCCCAGAGGTATCGTAGGAAAAACGGGGACTGTTGGACCTTGGACTACAAAAGTCATGCTGCTGGTAGATGAAAACTGCAAAATCTCTGGCGTCACCGAAACAAGTCAAGCCCGAGGTATTATTATTGGTTCTACTTCATTTAATGGAGGCAAACCGTCTTGTCGTATCACATTTGTCAGTAGGGAGGCAGAATTCACCGAGGGTGAACGTGTTTTTACAACTGGATTAGGAGGCACGTTCCCGCCCAATCTTATTATAGGACTGGTAAGTGAAGCACCCCAACTAACCCAAGATAAAAATTTTGGCCTCTTTCGTGAAGGAACTCTTCAACCTTCCGTGGATCTAGACAATTTAGAGGAACTCTTTGTTATACTTGGAATTGATTGAAATGCGTTACTTTATTGCGATGAACTTTGCCTATTTTGCAGCACTCTTTTTGCAAACCGTGCTTAGTACACTCATCCCGCAAATCAACTGGCTACCATGTCTTGCACCTATTGCTTTAGTATTCTTTGCCATCAACGCCCCAATTTCTTATCTTATAAGCTTTACGATTTTCGGTGGGCTCTTACACGACTTCATCGTTGGTGATTACTATGGCTTTACTCCTCTTATCTGGGGCACCATCTTCTTTATGGCGCGTACCCAAAGGCCTTTTCTCGTCGAAGCGAATCTCTTGCTCATCGGACTTTGCAGCTTTTTTGCTTCCTTCCTCCTTTACCTACTCGAACGGTTCTTTTTCCTAGTCGCACACCGTTATTGGTCATGGCCCTTTGAGCTTAATCTTACTCTTATTTCTTGGGCGCTCTTTTGCGGCTTATTTTCTATGATCCTTTATCCGCTCTTAGCCAAAATATTTGAACAATTAAAACCTGAAAAACGAGAAAGCTACACGGTGGACCCCCATGCTTATTGAGGCCCCTAACATTCACGCCGAGACTCGCATTAGACTGCTCTCACTAACGGTCTTGCTGTTAATGGGCTACCTCATTATGCGTTTGTACGAAGTCCAAGTTTCGGATGGCTCCCTTTATGCAGAGAGGTTACGAAACCAAATCACTGTTACTGTACAACTTCCAGCAGCGCGTGGAAGCATTCGCGATAGAAATGGACAACCTCTTGCGGAAAACAAAGCAAGCTTTGATATCGACATCTATTTGCGCGAAGTTGTCGGCAACTACTCTAGGGCGCATAATGGCAAACTCCCAAAGACTGAGATCACCATTGGAGTAGGTGACAAGCGACGCCAAAAATCTATTGTAGATGTTGTTAAAATTGTAGACGAAACAGCCGGAAATATTATTGAAGCTCTAGCTCTAGATACTAGTTACAGCCCCAATGACCTAAAACGCCATTACCACCAAACGCCTAATACCCCCTTCCAAATTGCCAATGACATAGATTTTACTACTTTATCTCAATTTACCGAGCGCAGCCTTGGCATAAGCGGAATTCAAGAAGCGGCTCGACCTGTTCGTCAATACAACTACGGAGCTTTTGCATCTCATATTTTGGGTTATGTAGGTAAATATGAAGGTATTCCAACAGATAAGTTTGTTCCAACAACTGTTGGCAAGAAGGGAATAGAAAAAGCTTTTGATGAATACCTTCAAGGCACTCCAGGTAGCCGCATACTTCGAAAAAATAACCGCGGCTATATTCTCGGTGTGGACTCTGAGAATGATCCAGGTATTGGAGGAACTGTCTATTTGACTCTAGATGCTCGCATTCAACAAATAGCTGAGCAGGCGATGCGTCCGGTAGGAAGAGGGGCTTGCGTTGTTATGGATATATGGACTGGCGACATACTTGCCATTGTATCAGTCCCTAATTTTGATCCTAATGTCTTTATTCCTTCGGTTGATGCAGACACCTGGAAAACGCTTACCCGAGATCCTACAGACCCACTTCACGACCGAAGTATCAGTTCTTATGCATCTGGCTCCACTTTTAAAACGGTAGTTGCTTTAGCTGCTTTAAAGTCTGGAACAATCACCCCCTCCACTACCATCTATTCTCCCCAAGCCGTATTCATCGCTAACCGTATGTGGCATGATTGGTATAAGGGAGACCGAGGTGATATTAATCTGGAAACTGCCATGCAATGGTCTTGCAACACCTTCTTTTATCAACTCGGAGTCAAGACTGGTATCACCGCTATTGCTCAAATGGGTAGGTTGGTGGGGTTCGGAGAAAAACTTATGCCTACTATTGATGGCAAGCCTATTCTATCGACTGAGCAATCCGGTCTAATGCCGGATGATATTTGGATGAAAAATCGCGCGCAAAAAGCTTTAGAAAGATGGAAAAAAAGGAGAAAAGACGATCCAGAATACAAAGCTCCAAGACCCGCTGTTAGCTGGGAGAGATGGAGCAATGGCCACACTTGTAATACGTCAATAGGTCAAGGTTATGTTGCTATTACGCCACTTCAAATGACTACCATGATGTCCGCTGTCGCGAATGGAGGAACCATATTTTATCCTCGCCTCGTAAGAGGCATTACTCGTCAGAATGAGGAAGGGGGAACCGAACTCATTAAAGAATATGACGTCCGCAAAAGAGCGGAACTTGGCGTAAAACCCTCTCACCTAGAAGCTCTACAGAAATCGCTGCGCATGGTTGTCACAAGCGGAACCGGGAAGCGCGCTGGCGTGGAAGATTTCGCAGTTTGCGGTAAAACTGGCACCGCACAATTTACCACAACTCTTCATGGCAGACGCGTAAAAGATAACAGAGCATGGTTCAATGGTTATGCTCCCGCAGAAAACCCTAGATACGCTATTACCGTTATAGTAGAAGGCGGAAAAGGGGGGGGATCAACAGCTGGGCCAATTATTCATGAAGTTATGAAGGGAGTTCATGAGATGGAACGAGGCGGAAGCGTGGACATGGTTTACCTAACCCCTTCCGTTGGCCACTTTTCCGGAGTGACCGAAATCATGGCTTCACCCGTTTCCGCAACAGAGCCTGAAGATCAAAGCCCTGAAGATTTTCATACCGCTATCCAAGAACAGGAATCTAGACCTAGAGAAAGGAGTGCTGAACCACGTTCCCTCAAAAAACGATTACGGGATCGAAACTGGGGAGTTAACAGAAACTAAAGCATCCTTCTAAAGAGTCCAATTCTCATGAATTTAACTGTAGGACAAAAATTACTCCGTTTTCACTGGATAGCTATGTTGCTCATGCTGAGCCTTAGTATCTCTGGCATCTTTTTCATTTATAGTGCCACCCATCTCAGTGAGATGGGCTTACAACATTCAGCCCGCCAACAAGTAATATGGCTTTGCATAGGTCTGGCAGCCTTTTTCACGCTTTCCCTTCTCGACTATGAGTATTTAGTCCAAAATGGAGCTTTCATTTTTATAGGTGCTGTTAGTGTATTGATATTTGTGCTTGCGTTTGGGACAGAGATAAAAGGAGCAAAAAGCTGGATAAGGTTTGGTGGTTTTAGCATCCAACCCGCAGAGTTCAGCAAAGTTGCTTATGTCATAGGAATGACATGGTTTATGCTCAAAATGCAAGATCGCATCAAGGACTTACTCACACTCGTTATTCTCTTGGCAATATCCATTATACCAGTTGGATTAATCCTTGCTCAACCCGACTTTGGTTCCGCTTCTGTTTACGGTCCCATCACTTATGTTATGATGGTGGTCGCCGGTATACGCAAACGATATCTTTTTCTTCCTATTCTCGCTATCTTTGCAGGCATCACCTTTGCTTACTTTAGCATCTACAAGGCAGAATGGAAAGGCACTGTCCAAGACATCCCTCGCGCCACTGTAGATGGAATTATTGAAGCAGCACCTCTTATTTCTCTCGAGGAAATTAATAATCAACAGGATACCACGCAAGAACAGGTAGATGATGAAGACAAAGTCATTACTTTACTCAAACCTTATCAAGTCAATAGGATCCGCACCTTTTTTGAACCAGAGTTAGATCCATTAGGTGCTGGATGGACGATTCGCCAGTCCCTAATTGCTGTCGGATCTGGTGGATGGCAAGGTAAAGGTTATCTTAAAGGAGACCAGAATATCTACGGATTTCTACCTCAAGACATTGCCTATAATGATTTTATCTTTGCTGTTGTCGCAGAGGAATTTGGATTTTTTGGCGGAACTGGCATCATCGTTGGGCTAGCCCTTTTGATGTTGTGCATTGCGCAAGTCGCATCTCGCGCTAAGAATTATGGAGGCTGCCTCCTAGCTGCCGGAATCGGCGGAATGTTTTTTGCACATTATCTAGTCAACATTGGCATGACCATCAAGGTCGTCCCAATTACTGGAATACCTCTACCTCTTTTGAGCTATGGAGGAACCTTCTTAGTCACTTGCCTGGCTGGCTTAGGCATCGTGCAAAGCGTTTGGATACATAGAAGAGATTATTGATATGTTTTAAAATGAAAGGATAAAAAAGGTATGATCCTCAAAAAGATACAGAACTTTCTAGGGTTCAATAAAGCTTCAGGAAAAGAAATTGTTATTAATGTAGAGCCTCTAGAGCGGCGGGTAGCCGTTCTAGAGAATAAAGTGCTCGAGGATTTTTCTATCGAGCGAGATAGTGATCGTAGTATTTCGGGAAACATTTATAAAGGTCGGGTCCATAATATTGAGCCAGCTCTCAAAGCTCTATTTGTGGACCTGAACCTGGAGAAAAATGCTTTTTTGCATTACTGGGACGCCATGCCTGCAGCATTGGACTCAGGAGTAGAGAAAGTAGAGCGCGCTGGTCACAAGTCACGCCGCAAAAAAATCACACCAGATGATATTCCTAACCTGTATCCACCAGGCTCAGATATTATTGTACAAGTAACCAAAGGACCTATCGGACAAAAAGGAGCTCGCATAACCACCAACATCTCTTTAGCAGGACGATACCTCGTGCTTATGCCCTTTTCTGATCAGAGTGGAATATCCAGAAAAATTAACGACCCCAACGAACGTCAACGTCTACGCAAAATTCTTAGCAATCTCACAATACCCGATGGAATGGCAGTCATTATACGGACTGTTGGAGAAGGAGCGAAAACAAGATATTTCGTGCGTGACCTTGCTCTCTTGATTGAGCAATGGCGTGAAATAGAAGAGCGACTCAAAACAGAGAAAGCTCCTAGCTTATTACTTGCAGAGCCAGGAATTATTGGACGCACGGTCCGAGATTTTCTTACTGCTGACGTAGATCGAATCACTGTTGACGATATTGACACTGCTGAACGTATCAAGAAAAACATAAGTCGTATCTCTAAAAGATCAGAAAAAAAGGTCCACCTCTATTCTGGCGCAGTTCCTCTATTTGAATCTCTTCAAATCAACCGACAAATTGACAATGCTTTCCGAAGAATTGTTTGGTTAAAATCTGGCGCTTATATCGTTATCGATGAAACAGAGGCCTTAGTAGCGATAGATGTTAACACAGGACGTAACAAGAGCAGCACAAACCATGACAACACCATACTCAATACAAATATGGAAGCAGCTGAGGAAATCTCTAGGCAATTACGCCTAAGAAATATTGGAGGGCTTATCGTTATTGATTTCATAGACATGAAACATCGCAAAGACCAACACGCCGTGGTCAATTATCTAAAAGATTTCGTTCGTAAAGATAGAGCTAAAACCCACGTATTGCCGATATCTCAACTAGGGCTCGTTGAAATGACACGGCAAAGATTGCAGGAAAGCATCAGCCAGTCTGTTTACATGGAGTGCCCATCATGCAAAGGCAAGGGTATGGTTAAAACACCTGAAACAATTAGCGTAGAGCTGCAGAGGGACATTGGTCGTGTTTTCAGCAAAAACAAAGATATTCATGAACTCCGTATTTTAGTGCATCCAGAGATAATGAACCGCTTACGTAAGGAAGACCAAGAGCTGCTCGTTGATTTGGAGCGTAAGTATGAAAGTAGATTAGCATTCCGAACTGATAACAAAGTATTTATCGAAGAATACAAGATCATTAATGGCCACACCGAAGAGGAAATTGATATCAGCCATGCATAGCGTTCTATGTCATGTGGCATCATAAATTGAAAAAGATTTGCTTCGATTAGCTCGAATCTATAGCCTTACCAATTCGCTTATTAATGATTAGCGGGCTGTAGCACAGCTTGGTAGTGCGCTTGAATGGGGTTCAAGAGGTCGTGGGTTCGAATCCCGCCAGCCCGAGTTGATCTGCAAGCTGAAATTATTAGTATGTGCGAAATGCAAAACTGCATAGAATCAAAGCGCACAGGTCTCAGCACTACCCCCCTGATATCTAACTTCTGCATTGGCAACCTACTTTATCTGCTATATGCCTATATATAAGCGGGGTTAAAAACAACTGGCTAATATAAGTATTTTTATGCGCGCACTTGTAACGGGAATGGTTGCTGGAATGGATGACCTGGAGTATATCCAGAAGATCGTCAAACTTGGCAAACAAAATGACCAAGAAATTAAAGTCTTTAATGCAGTTGACCATTTTACAAAAAATGGAGACAAGCCACTCACGAGACTCTTAGGGACTACCGATTACGTTTTCGAACTCACACGCGAAAGAGAATACGAGCGCATAGGCTTTGAAATACAGCGCCATCAATATGAAAATCTGATTGTACGAGCTCCTGCTACCATCGAATGGAATCGTATTAATAGGAAACTCAAAGATCAGAAATATATTCAAGAATTCATCAGACCCGAGTGTATTGTCACGCTAATTGATGCCGAGTGGAAAATCAAAATGAAGCTAGATAGTGTCCCTGCAGATGAAGACTGTGAAACATTCTTTGGAGCACTCAAAGCGCGCAATCATACACTCTATGAAATCCTAGCATGGATGAATGAGGAAGTTAGTCTTTCTGAAGATTGGGCCAAACATATGGGTATTCCTCACTATGTGATTGCCGTAGGTGAGCCTCCTGAATGTCTATACAAGCTAGTCACTGACCCCAACCCATGGGTAGTCTATACAAGTTATTCTATGACCTACGCCACGCCACAAATGCGAGAGGAAGTTGACCAAATTATTGACCAGCTTCGCCAATATGCAGTAATTATCGACCCCAAGACAGTGGAGATTGGAGATGTATACAAAAGCGAAACTGCAGCAAACCGAGAAGCTATCTATGCTTACACTGTGCATAGAGACTTACATTGGTATGTCGGAAAAGTAGATGCTATTGTGGCCATACATCCCTACCCAGAAAGACCTCCTCTATCTGCTGGCATGATGGATGAGCTCGGACATGCGCGCGACTATATGAAAGCTAGGTATATGATATTTCCTAAAGGTTTCAGTCCGTTTACTACAGACAGCTACATTGAGAAAGGCCACCTATTCGAGACTTCGAAGGAATTCTTCAATTACCTCGATACTGTAGAACATCGTGAAAAATATACTGGAGACTTCAAACTACAAGGGGATCTTAACCTTTAGGAACTGAGCATGAATTTAGCTCCATACATCGACCATACCTTGCTTAAACCAGAAGTAACATTTTCTGATATTCAGAAACTTTGTGAAGAAGCAAAGAGATTTCAATTTCACGCTATCTGTATTAACCCTTACTGGATATCTTCTGCTGCTCCGATATTACAAGGCACCGAAATTAAAATCTGTACTGTGGTAGGCTTTCCTCTGGGAGCTTCTTTACCTACCTCTAAAGCAGCCGCTACCAAACACTCTATTGAGCAAGGTGCGGACGAGATTGACATGGTCATGAATATTGGCGCTGCAATCGAAGGACATTGGAATTTTGTGGAACATGAAATCCATGAAGTTGTTTCAATTGCAGCACTCCAAGGTATGAATAAAACAGTCAAAGTGATCCTTGAGACATGCCTTCTCAGCTTAGAGCAAATTGCTAGAGCATGTGAAACGGCAAAGCGTGCAGGCGCTCACTTTGTCAAAACGTCTACAGGCTTTAACAAACATGGGGCTACCCTTGAGCACGTGAAGCTTATGCGAAAAACGGTTGGCGCTGATATGGGAGTAAAAGCCTCAGGTGGAATCAAAGATGAAAAAACAGCTTGGAGTATGATTGAGGCAGGAGCTTCACGCATAGGCACCTCATCTGGCCCGGCAATTATCTCCCTATAAATCAAAGGCGACTCCCATAGAGCCCAGTCGCTTTTTAGTGAGCAGCAAGTAGAAACCTTTTTGAGCAGCTTGCTCTTCAGCAAAAATCTTGAGCTCATCTTTCTTAGTGTACTCGACCAGGTAAACTGGCTTATCCATCTCACTTAACTTGTTAATATAAGACAACCTATACTGAACATCATCACGAGGCTTTGGTCCAGAGCTTGCTGTGTAAAGTGACTCTATTCCTATACCATCCACAGTTTCACGGTAAGACTTATCGTCCAAAAGTTGACTGCCATTCTGAGGTATGATTAAAAAGCCTTCACGCTGACCCCTTGCTTCCTGAGCTATTAAAGTAATCCAGTCTATCATATCCTTGCGATAAGTCTGCTGAGTTTCAGGGTTTAATTTATGTTCCAACCACCCTTGCCCCTCACCCTCGTATTCAAAGTATTGAAAGCCATCTACTATATCTAGGTATACACCATCAAAGCTCTGTTCTAAAATCTTATTTAGAATATTGAGCATGATGGCCTGCCAATTTTTATCCCAATAAGCCACCTTGTAGTTTCCCTTCCAATTTGGATTCTCATCCTTTAGAAATAAGGGGGCTCCCTGATCGGGTTTACCATCATTATCAGCGTCCCATGATTTGTCCCAATAAGACCGGTAGACTTCTGCTTCTCCAATGGAGAAATAGGCAACAATTTTACGGCCTAGCATTTTGGAACGCATGTAATCTAGCTCCTCCTTTTTTAAAGCTTCAGAATCATTGCCGTTGAAAGTCCTTTCTAAAACCACAAACTCTCTATCTGAATTCGCTATTTGATCCAAAAAAGCCTTCCTACTATCAGATAGTCGGTCGGGTTGTAAAACATAAGCCATCTTGCCCCAACCTGGCTCACAAGCATTCAGACGAACGAAAAGGACCACCCAAGCAACCACAAATATCAACAATTGCCGTAAGAAACCGTTTTTAAGCATCCAATAAGAAGTCGGATAAACTTAGCAAATGTTGAAGAAATCCTTTTTACACACAAAGATGAAAACGTAGTCAGAAAACCAATCATAATTGAGATAATTGTAAATGATATTATCTCAATTAATACAACCCTTTTGCCCCTCCTCTAAACTGAGATAAAAAATACAGAATCGGCATGTAGCGTTTGACAAGGCAGGAGCTTTGCTAAAAAATCCATCGTTATTATGGAAACTAGAACCGAAAAAGACACGATGGGAGCTCTGGAAGTTCCTATAGACAAGTACTGGGGCGCCCAAACACAACGATCCATCTTAAACTTTCCTATCGGACCGTCGGGATCCATGCCTATCGAAATCATTCATGCTTTTGGTTATCTAAAAAAAGCTGCAGCTCTTACAAATAAAGATTTAGGTGTCCTTTCTACTGACAAAGCTGAAGCCATTGTCAAAGCTTGTGATGAAGTTATAGCAGGGCAGTTAGACGAACATTTCCCACTTGTCATATGGCAAACCGGCTCCGGAACTCAATCTAACATGAATTGTAACGAAGTCGTGGCAAACCGCTGCCATGTCTTAGAGGGCAAGAAATTGGGAGAAGGAGAGAGAACGATTCATCCAAATGATGATGTAAATAAGTCTCAATCTTCCAATGACACATTCCCGACAGCCATGCACATTGCGGCTTATAAAAAATTAATAGAGCACACCATCCCCAAAGTAGAATGCTTGTCAAAAACACTTGCAGAAAAATCTGAGCAAATGATGTCTGTAGTCAAAATAGGGCGGACTCACTGGATGGACGCTACACCTCTAACTCTTGGCCAAGAGTTTTCAGGCTATGTAGCTCAGTTACAGTATGGCCTAAAAACCTTAAATCACAGCCTCGCCCATTTGTCTGAATTGGCCTTAGGTGGAACTGCTGTAGGCACTGGACTTAATGCCCCAAAAGGATATGCCGACAAAGTTTCCTTGAAAATAGCCGAACTGACAGGATATCCATTTATCAGTGCCCCAAATAAATTCGAATCACTAGCAGCCCATGACGCCATAGTCGAGTCTCATGCTGCTCTTAAGCAACTCGCTGTCAGCCTCATGAAGATAGTTAACGACATAAGACTTTTAGCTTCTGGTCCACGTTCAGGCATAGGCGAAATAATTATCCCGGCTAATGAACCAGGCTCCTCAATTATGCCCGGCAAAGTCAACCCAACTCAAGTAGAGGCGCTATCGATGGTTTGCACCCAAGTGATGGGCAACGATACGACAATATCTATTGCGGGCTCAAATGGGCACTTCGAGTTAAATGTCTATAAACCGGTGATGATTCAAGCCTTTTTGCAATCTGCTACATTGCTAGGAGATGCCTGCCAAGCCTTCAACGATAACTGCGCTATTGGCATTGAGCCGAATCACAGCCGAATCGAAGAGCATTTGAACAATTCTCTGATGTTAGTCACAGCACTAAACCCACATATAGGATATGACAACGCTGCTTCAATCGCCAAAAAAGCACATGCAGAGAACAAAACTCTAAAAGAGGCGGCTTTAGAGCTAGGTTTATTAACTGAGCAAGAATTTAAGGAATGGGTAGTTCCAGGCAAAATGACAGGTCTATAACACATTCTACCAGCAACTAATCGAAATAGAGTAGTCTTCTCGCAGAGATAGCGTTTTTGCGCATTCGCTTTTATGCAAAATTAACCTTTTTTACTAAAGTGAATAAATTATGTCCCGATGTTTATTTAATCATGTTCTTCTTACACTGTCGACGTGCCGAAGAATCCGAAGGCAGAGCTCCATTCCCAATGGTTATCACGACGCCAAATGGTACCGCAGCACTATCCTTTGAATCTGACGCATTATGCCAGATTTACCTCGATCTAGCAGGTATTAGCACGGGTTGGGACTGCATAGATGCACTTGAGCTTGTAGACCATAATCCTGCAGTTATTAAGAATATCCAAATGCGCTTGCACTTATCTGACATATCAACTGTATGTCTTTTGCGTAGCGACCCCAAAAACTTTCCCTACCAGCAGTTTATGGCATCGGCTTGGAGCGATGACTTCATAAGAGAAGCCAATGCTCATGCAACAATGCCACAAATCTTGATCAGCTAAAGGGACGCTGACCGCTTTTTCTTCTCTGCCATTTGAACCAAAGAGGCTGGTAAAGTGTCCAAGACAATATTTCCATCTGCTTTTTGTCGACCAAAGGAAAGGACTCCCGTTGGGCAGCCTTGGACACAGGCAGAACAACGAACACACTCAGGATCCTCCATAGGAATACCCTTGTTGGCAAAATTCATTATATCGATACCTTGGTGACAGACCGAAGTGCAGACATTACATGAAATACACTTGCTCTTGTCAGGGAAAATTCGGAACTGGCTAAAGCGGGCGTAAATATGCATGAGTGCAGCCAATGGACAAGCAAAGCGGCACCATACCCTTCCACTGAAATGAAAGTATAGGCCAAATCCTATTATTCCAGCCCACAAAAGATCTACAAACCAGACATAACCCCAAGGCATAGCAGTCCCCCCGCCGCTACCATATAGCCCAAACTTATAGATAGATTCGAAAAATGATCCTGGGAAAAACCAGCCCATAATCCTCACCAAAAGGATCGCAAAAGCAGCCCACAGAAAAACTTGACCTACCATATTAAGTTTATTCCAAAAAGGCCCATGAGGCATCTTGTGGCGATGAGCGTCTCCAAGGGTTTCCGCCATACCGCCACAAGAGCATATCCAGCTACAATAAGCTCCCTTGCCCCATTTCCATATGATCAGAGGGATAATGACAAATGTCTGGACAAAGCTTAGCGCTAACCAACCCCACATAGGTTGGTCTGTGAATACATTCCAAAAGAATAGAGGCCAAGCTAAAATGAGCCCAAAAGCTCTCCAATACTCTCTTCCACTACCATAGTTCACTATTGGGAAAAACTCATCGGCAAACCATTTCCCAAAGCCTGCATCGAACAACCCGTTAAATCCCATCCAAGGTAGCACCAAATAGGGCAGCAAAAAGAGCGGCACAAACTGAACTGTCCAGAGAGTTATTGTCTGAACCTTAACATAGGGTGTCTTCCTACGCAGAATTCTTCTAACTCCAAAGATACACATCACCGCACAATAAAGCAGTGAATAGTAGAAACCTGGATCACCTACAGTGAATTTTAGTGTTCCCAAAACAGTGGATGGGTCTGCAAATGAGCCTCCGAGACTTTCCCAAATTTTATCCAAACCGAATGGGAATACACCCAATTCTGAAAACTTTTCATTAATTGGCAACCAGGTTCCACCCTTCTTCCACTGATAAACAAAAGTGAAAGCGCATAAAACTGAAACTAAGCTTATCCACCAGAGCTTAGTCCGCTCCCCAGTAATATTTACGCCGCATTTCCGAAAAAAACCAAGAGGGGCCTCCCGCCCAATCATTGAAAAAACAGCATCGTTTTCATAAGTCTCAATTGATCCATCTTCTAATTCAAGCTCAACCTGACCCTCTGAAATGGACTTTAATTTACTAGCCATCAATAGCTTAACTGATCCTGCGGGCTTGTCGCCTCGCATCTTTGAATTTGCCGCTGTAGTGACTCGCTCAGATGTTGGTTCCTCTACTGCTACTTCTGCCTCAGGGTCGGCTGCTAACATTTTGAGTTTTTCAATATTATCTGGCTTGGGACGAGCAAATTCCTTTTTCCTATAGCTCACCATTACTTTCGAACCACAGGCCCCAAGTGCAATTGCTGTTTCCAGGGCTGAGTCACCTCCACCAACTACCAATATACTTTTACCGCAAAAGTCCTTAGGATCATGAAGGCGATTATATACTTTATCCAGATTCTCCCCCGGAACATCTAGTTTTCTAAAATTTCCACTTCTCCCAATTGCTACCACCACCCGCTTAGCTTTGATCATTTCTTCGCTCTTGCCTGCAAGATGAAGATTTAGTTCTTTCCCCTTGCGCTTTACGCGATCAATACGTGCCTCTGTGAGCTTTACCCCTGCATCTTTACGTTGTCTTTCGAGCTCGTCTATAAGTGCTTCCTTAACTCCTGCCGAAACCTGCAAATCGCCCTCCGGGGTCATGTCCGTTGGATAGGTGTAGATAGGTTTACCTTTGGGAAAATTTGCGATGGTTGAAAAGGGCTCAGCTGCCTCAAAGATCTTGTAATGTAAGCCAGCTTTTTGAGCTTCAACAGCAGCTGACATCCCAGAAACTCCAGCACCAATAATAGCCACATCCAGGACGCCATTGCGCTCGCCTTCGGGGGTCTTCTGGAAATCAGGCTCAGTCAAGATAGCCCGAATTGCCTTAGCTCCTGTATCTAAAGAAAATTTTAATAAGGGAATACCGGTCAAATCACCAACTACTCTGATCCCTGGAACATTCGTCGTCCCGTCTTCTCTTACTTCTGGCAGCTTCTCGACTCTTCCCGCAGGCCATCTCCCATGTAACCAATGGTAATATCTCTCTAACACCTTCATACCTTTTCTACCCTTCTGCTAACTTCTTTATTCTGTTTCTAACCTCTGAATCCTACAGGCAGGCTCGTCACGCACCACTTCAAATAAGATCGTCTTGGGACCTTAAAATTCCAAGTAATTTTGCCTTTTTTAAGACAGCCATAACTTCCATCTAAAGTATCAGCTAGAAATGTCGACCAATTTTTCTTATGGGAAAATCATTAAGCGAAAGAGCATATCAAATCTACCTCAATGAAGGCTGCCCAGAAGGCCGCCATTTGGAGCATTGGCTTCAAGCTGAAAAAGAGCTAAGTGGAAATGGAACTGCAAGAAAGAACAAGAAAACAAGTGCTTCCAGCGCCACCAAGCCACGCAAAACTCGAAGCAAGGCAAAAGCTTAGTTTCTATTAGAGTTTTTGTTAACTCATTAGCAAAGCGTTAAAACCAGAGTGGTCTAGGCTAAGGAGAGTTGCCAATATTGTGCTGTCTCTTAGTTACCTAATACTGTGTCATCCGGTTGAGATAACTACCAGTCTTACTGCTCATTTCATTAAAAGTATCAACCTCAGCTATTCTTCCATGATCTAGAATAACTAGTCGATCCGCACCTTGCACAGTTCTTAAGCGATGAGCCACAGTTACTGTCGTTCTATTCTTCGCCAAACGATCCATAGCATCTTGCACTAATTTCTCATTTTCATAATCCAGCGCACTTGTTGCTTCATCGAGAATTAAAATACGAGGATCTCTCAATAAGGCTCTAGCTATGGCTATCCGCTGTCTTTGTCCCCCAGACAAGCTTATTCCTCTCTCACCCACCTTAGAATCAAACCCGCTGGGCAACCGCTCAATAAACTCTCTAGCGTGGGCCGCTTCAGCAGCTCGAATCACTTCCGCCTCTGTAGCATCAGGCTTACCAAAAGAGATATTTTCAAAAATAGATCCAGATAACAAGAGACTGTCTTGCATTACAATGGCGCATTGCCGACGGAATGCTTGCATATCAATTTCTTCCTGCTCAATCCCATCGATCAATAGTTTTCCAGAAGTTGGGGCATATAGCCCAAGTAATAGATTTACCATGGAGCTCTTTCCAGAGCCACTTGGCCCTATCAATGCAATATGTTCTCCCTCAGAGATCCCTAAATTTATCTCATCTAGCGCAGTTAGGCCCTTTGCCTCATACTTCAGCGAAACATTATCGTAGACGACTTTCCCTTTAACAGGGGAGAAAAGTCGTTTTCCCCGCCACTTCTCAACATATCCTTTTTGCATGAGCTCTCTAATGCTTAGATATGCCTCCCTACCTAAATAATACTGAGTGCTGAATTGGGTAAATATATTCACAGGCATTAGAATAACTGGCAACGCTCCAACCAATGCCATCAGAGCCCCCAGCGTTAATTGATCCCACAACACCATCACCGCTCCAAATGTTACAGCCAGAATGTTGATAGCCGTTGTCATACTAAAGATGGAATAGCCCATTGTGCCGTTGAGGGTCATTTCCTCTTGGCGCGTGTTACTAAAGTTGCCACTCAATAAATTAAGTTCCTGGCGAACCTTGGATTCCTGGCCATAACCACGGATCAGTTTGATAGCAGAGATCAACTCACTCGCTCTCCCTGTAAGTCGCTCTCGAGCAACCCGAACTTTATGGTTCACATGACGCAAAGGTTTGAAGTAAAAGACTCGAAAATAGATAAAGAGCAAAAGAGCAATAAAGGAAAACAATAACAGCCAAGGGTCCACCCAAGCTAAGGCCACTAATAGAGCTGCCCCTCTTATCATTTCCGGAATCAGCATCGCAATAAGCTGTATAACAGTCACTTCAACCGAATTAGTGTCATAAGCGTATTTGGAGAGTAATTTCCCGGTTTGCGTCCTATCTAAAAACCCAAAATGCATCACCTGAAGCCTTTGAAAAATATAAGCCCTCATGCGCCGAATAAGCAGTTGCATCCTGGGTGTAATATTAGCAACTGCTATCCTCATACTGATGACATGAATAAGCAGCAAAAATAGTGAGACCCCCGTATAATAAAGAATCCCTGACAAGCTCTTTTCCGGTAATGATTCGTCCACAATAGTTTGAACAATAATGGGCAAAGGGACTATCACAAAAACGCTCAAAATCCTCCAAAACATAAAGGGGCCTAATAGCTTTCGCTGGTTCCATGTAAAATTTAGTAAATCAGGAGGCTCAAAAAAGTGATTGGACGGCACTCTCTCCTTTTCTATCTCCATGGTTCAGTTTGATCATGAAAACTGGTTCTGCCAATCCTCCAGTAAAATTTATTTACTTTTAAACCACAAGAGACCGAGAGTGGGTGAAGTCGATCGAATTATATTCCCTCTTGGAGGCTCTATGTTTCTTGGCGACAACATCTTGTACTGATCTTCAAGTATCTATTTCCTCTTCTGCTTTTAAAAAGCTTCTTGATTAAAAGCTTATTAGCATCACCACAGAAATTTCATACAGATTTGCTGGAATACTGCCAAACACTACAATCCCAAACCACCCTACCAAAGAGTCGGAAACCCTTCTCAAGCAAAACTTGCGTAAATGCATAATATTAGTAAAATTAATTCGTTTTGATAAAATTTTGTATCAACTATAAGTTCCATGCTGCACCTCATTGTAAATTGATTTAGTATGTAACTTCATCAGATCTTTATGAACTTATACAAAGAATATTTAAAAGAAATTGAAGAACGAAAAGGTCAGGGTCTGAATCCTAAACCTATCGATGATGGAGCACTTGTCAGTGAGCTAATCTCACAAATCAAAGACATTAAGAACGAACATCGAGAAGCATCCCTAAAATTTTTTATTTACAATACCTTACCTGGAACAACGAGTGCCGCAGGAGAGAAGGCAAAGTTTTTAAAAGAGATTATCCTTGGTGACTGTGCTATTGAAGAAATTACCTCTCCATTTGCCTTTGAATTACTCTCTCATATGAAAGGCGGCCCATCTATTGAGGTGCTCATTGATTTAGCATTGGGCGACAATCTACAAATTGCCCAAAATGCCGCTGAGGTTCTCAAAACACAGGTATTTCTATATGAGGCAGATACAGACCGTCTCAAAACAGCGTATAGCAATGGCCATAAAATCGCTCAAGATATTCTAGAAAGCTACGCTCGGGCAGACTTTTTCACCAAACTCCCTGATGTCGAAGACAAAATTAAAGTAGTGACTTACATCGCTGCCGAGGGAGATATTTCCACTGACTTACTTTCACCCGGAAATCAAGCACATTCCCGCTCAGATAGGGAATTGCATGGGAAATGCATGATCTCTGAGGCTGCCCAACTAGAGATCCAGACCCTGCAAAAACGACACCCAGATGCACGAGTCATGTTGATCGCTGAAAAGGGAACTATGGGAGTCGGTTCATCTCGCATGTCTGGTGTAAATAATGTTGCTTTATGGACGGGAAAACAAGCAAGTCCTTACATTCCATTTGTGAACATTGCTCCAATTGTCGCTGGAACCAATGGTATTTCACCCATCTTTTTAACAACCGTCGGAGTCACTGGCGGGATCGGTATTGATTTGAAAAATTGGGCAAAAAAATTAGACACTGACGGCACCCCAATCTTAGATGATGATGACAGCCCAATTCTTGAACAAAAATATTCTGTTGAAACGGGCACTGTTCTCACCATCAACACTAAAGAAAAGAAGCTTTATAAGCAGGAAAAAGAGCTGGTTGATATTTCTTCCGCTTTAACCCCACAAAAGCTTGAGTTCATTAAGGCCGGTGGCTCTTATGCTATCGTTTTTGGCAAAAAACTACAGAACTTCGCAGCCGCTACTCTTGGAATAGCATTGCCCCCCGTATTTGCTCCTTCTAAAGAAGTTTTTCACGAAGGACAAGGCCTGACTGCTGTAGAGAAAATTTTCAATACGAATGTTGTTGGAGTTCCCGAAGGCACAGTTTTACATGCAGGCTCTGATGTTAGGGTAAAAGTAAATATCGTTGGTTCGCAAGATACGACAGGTTTGATGACCTCTCAAGAATTAGAGGCTATGGCTGCTACTGTTATTTCGCCAACAGTTGATGGAGCGTACCAATCTGGATGCCATACCGCATCGGTATGGGATTTAAAAGCACAGAAGAACATACCCAAACTCATGAAATTTATGAATAAATTTGGGTTAATCACTGCTAGAGACCCAAAGGATGTTTACCATCCTATGACGGATGTTATCCATAAAGTTTTAAATGACTTAACAGTTGATGACTGGGCTATAATCATTGGGGGAGACTCTCATACAAGAATGTCCAAGGGGGTTGCGTTCGGCGCAGACTCGGGAACCGTTGCACTTGCTTTAGCTACTGGTGAGGCCTCTATGCCAATTCCAGAGGCTGTCAAAGTAACCTTTAAAGGAAAGATGGAGCCACATATGGATTTCCGTGACGTTGTACATGCGACACAAGCTCAAATGTTAAAGCAATTTGGCGATAACGTATTCCAGGGAAGAGTGATCGAGGTTCATATAGGCACCCTGCTAGCAGATCAAGCCTTCACTTTTACAGACTGGACCGCTGAAATGAAAGCAAAAGCATCCATCTGTATCTCTCAAGATGAAACCCTTATTCAGTCTTTAGAGATCGCCAAGAGCCGAATTCAAGTCATGGTTGATAAAGGCATGGATAACCAAGCTCAAACCCTAAAGGGATTGATCGAAAAAGCAGATAGGAGAATTACAGAAATTAAGTCGGGTGAGAAACCAGCTCTGCAACCCGATGAAAACGCCAAATATTTCGCCGAAGTCGTCGTGGATCTCAATGAAATCAATGAGCCAATGATCGCGGATCCAGATGTACATAATGATGATATCTCCAAACGGTACACCCACGATACCATCAGACCGGTTTCTTATTATAAAGGTGAGAAAAAAGTAGATTTAGGTTTTGTTGGCTCCTGCATGGTGCACAAAGGGGATCTTAAAATTGTTGCCCAAATGCTCAAAAATATTGAGGAGCAAAATGAGAAAGTTGAGTTTAAAGCACCCTTAGTTGTTACCGCACCCACTTACAACATCATTGATGAATTAAAAGAAGAAGGCGATTGGGAAATATTACAAAAATACTCCGGGTTTGAATTTAATGACAACAGCCCTAAAGATTCTGCCCGTGTGGAGTATGACAATATTCTCTATCTTGAAAGACCGGGTTGTAATTTGTGTATGGGCAATCAGGAAAAAGCCGAAAAAGGAGATACTGTACTAGCAACCTCTACACGCCTCTTTCAAGGCAGGGTTGTTGAGGACTCTGACTCCAAGAAAGGTGAATCATTATTAGCATCAACTCCTGTGGTAGTTCTCTCTGCAATCCTGGGCCGAACGCCTAATATTAATGAGTATAAAGATGCAGTAAAAGGAATTAGCCTCACCAAATTTTCACCGCCACGCGCAAAGCCAGCAGATACGTTATCGGCTCATTATTGATTTGTAATTCCGAAGATTATTCAAGGGTTACAGATATTTTTCTACTATCCCCAAATGACATCATCGTGGTTGGACCCGAATGATGTCATGGAGACTTAAAGACTGCGCAAGATCTTGACCTCATGAAGCATAGAGTCGCATAAGGTGCCACCTCGAGCAGGTTCTATGTTCCATTCCGAAATGCAAAAGAATGACAAGTATTTATCTCCTCTAAAACTTATCTTTTTCATTAGACTCGAGTTCTTTTGAAGTCCTTACAGTAATAACCCGCTTAGTTGATAGGGAGAACATCTTCTAAATCTACGTCATTTCTACTATGACTAATACCCCATGAAAAAAACCTTTCAAACAAAGGCAACCATTTTTCATTCCTAGTCAGATCAAGGAAATAGTCTTCATGCTCTTTTTCTTTTACCCCCATTTCATAGAGCAATTGATCGTGTTTGTGAATGCCTAGTGTATTAAAGTATTTCATCATGACAAAATACTCACAAACATTCCCACTCTCTAACCGACCTGCGAAAAAATAAGGCATAAACCGCCCGATGATGTAACAACTCAAACCGATCAATGTTCCAATTAAGTAATATTTTATTTCAAAATATTTAGACACAGGTATCTCATACTCATCCATTATTTCCAAAAGAGCCTTTCGGTGATTCCATTCGTCTTGCTCGATTTGTCTAACAGCTTTAATTTCTTGAAGGTCTTTCAGTGATCCTGCATGGCCTACATATGCAAATGCTGCAGCCCTCTCAGCAGAATAGCCTAACCGCAGAGACTTCGTTAATGCTTGGTGATCTATTTTCATCTTACTTTTTTGACAGAATCAAGAGGGTCGAAGGGGGGGCAGATACCCATCTTCTTTGATCTGTATTCTGCCCTCTATGTTTGTGGTTTAACATTCTTAACATTTTCCATCCATCTGACATAAACAGAATGGACGCATTTCTATCTCATCGTTCACCAATTTTTGTGCCTCTCGACGAAAAGCCTCTCCTGACTTAAGCCCAAGTAAATTTGATATTTTGTGACGGTTTTTAGAAATCAGCTGGCATATGCTGCGCGCCAATGGACGGAGGCCTGGGTCAGCAAGTTTAAGGGCTAGCCCCCGATATTCCTTGAGAGCGCACAGACAAATAACCCAGGCGTCCGCACCTTGATAAATCCCTCCATGGTCATCAATGACAATAAGTTGCTCCATCGGCCGATACTCTCTTACACCAGGAAACAATGTGTCTACTTTAGGAGATTGCAGCGCCAAAAACCGCAGATGAAAATAGGACGGTTGCTCACTCAACCATAGTCGGCAGCCACGACACATACCACAGCTTGCATCAAAGAGCACAGTCAGGTTACTGATTCGATTCATAGCTTAGCCTCCATTGTAATTATGGGCTGTTGCCGGAAAAGGTAGTGGAACTTTTTTTAGGATAGTGTTTTTTCTTATACGAGAAAAGACAAACAAGTTAAAGAAATGCATAACACCTAGGACCACCAGCACAATTCCTATTTTATAACTCAAGGTCTCCAGGCCAGTTTGCAGGTTAACCACTTCTGTACCCTCTTTTAAAAATAAAGATACAAAACCAATATTGATAAGGTAGAAACCAAGCACTAAAAGGTGATTCACTGAGTCTGTTAACTCTACATTCCCATTGAAGGCTTCTACCAAGAATATACGACCATTCTTATACAGGGTGTATGCTACCCATATAGTCAGCGTTACACTTATGACAAGATAAGCGAGGTAGGTCCATACGATTACTGTTATGCCAATTTTCCTTTTTTTAATATTTTCAGTAATAAATGAAAGCATTGTCTATCAAATTTATTTCATAAGTTTCATGGCCATCTGGATCATTTTGTTCTGCTCCGACTTGGCGATGGAGTCCATAGTTCCTCCAGCAAGTGCTACAAACTCTGCGAGTGCTTTGATTTGTTTATGAAATGCTACTGCCTCATTGCTTTTCATGCTCTTTGTTTTTTCTTGGCAATTTTTAAGCACTTCCATAGCAGGCTCTATCTCGCGCCGCTTACGCTCCCTAACAATCATACAAAACATACGCCATACATCCTTCTCAGCTTCAAAAAATTCTTTGCGTTCACCTTTACGTATCACGCTTTTGATCAACCCCCAGCCAACCAGCTCCCTTAAATTACTATGGGCATTACCTCGGCTTATCTTCAAATCCTCCATGATTTCATCGGTGCTCATGGCTCTTGGGGTTACCATAAGTAGCGCATGTATTTGCGCCATAGTGCGATTGATGCCCCAAGCATTACCCATCGCCCCCCATTGGGTAATGAAATCATCCTTTGCTATGTTTAAATCATTCATTTTATCTTTTTCTATATTTTCTTAATTTTCAGTATTATCTGAAAATTAAGAAAATACAAGCTCTACTTTATGAGATGCGGAGAATAGAATTCTAGTGCATGGGGACTCTAGTACTTTTTCACAAACTTGGTACCAGCTTGAGGACGTTTCTTTTTATGAGATTCCCAGCGAATTTTTCCAAAATTGTCTAAGAACTCTGGACCCATATTCCTAGGACCGCTCCCTTTGCCATTTTTAATTTCTGATGAGCCCGTAGTTTTAGGCTTGGATTTAGGTTTCTTCTCATCCTTTTTTGTGTCTGAGGACTTAGTTTTGGAGTCAGTTGACTTAGCCTCTGCCTTATGAGGGTCTGCGGTTTTTGCAGATTTTCCGGAATCTTTTGAAGTCTTTTTCTCTTTGCTCATTTTTTTAATATAAGTTCCCTACGAATCCTCAATATTGCTTCATACGAGGCCCTTTTAATGCCCAATGAATCAAATTGAAATTTATTAATAGCCGAACCGGCCAAGCGAAAACATCCACTTCTGTTTAACTCTAAATAACTGCTGCTGTGAGCCTTTCGACAAAAGAAGGGATGTATACCACTCATTTACTATCTCCAAGATTTATCAAAAGTACGGTAGGGCGATTTAATCCAAGTTCAAGGCCAGATTAATTAGACTACCTTGACATTAGAAAAAATCAGCTAGAGACGTGTCCGGTTGGTCCCTCAAAAGAAGGTATGTCATTCCATTATTCTGCCAACTGGCTGACTTCCAGCCTTCAAATTGGGCAAATAATGGTTCAGACTTTATATTCTGATCCTGCCAGGCCTCTTGCTCTATAGCAAATAAATGCAAAGGTTTTCCTTGGTGAGGCTGGAAGCAAATCAGAGAAACTCGCCTGCCATTCCAGTGAAACCCCTTACAACCTAAACTGGCAAGTCCTCTAAGCCCCCTGGGCAATTGCTCAAAAGTTGGCCAGCCTCCTTTTTCTAAATAATTCTTTAATTCCTGGTAACTACTTGCTTGGAAGTCTAATCCGGGCATGGGCTCTAAGATACCTGCAGAATAATTAGCAAATGAATCGAAATTGAGGGAATCTACCTGACTTTGAGAATACACCCAATATAGCAGCCCAGAAATGGAGAGCACCAAAGCAGCGGCAATCGCCCAAGTCTCTTTTAACCAATTTGACGGAGCAGGCTTGATTACCTTATGAGCTGTAAGCAATGAGTCCCTGAGATCCGTTGGCGGCGTTATCTCCTCCATCTTCTCGGAGATCAATAGATCTACCGACCGCATCTGCTCAAACCACTGAGAGAGATCTGGATCCCGTTTAGCTAGTTCAAGTGCTTCAGAGAAAATAGGATCTAGCGCGTCCTGCCCATCTGAACGGTACATGGCTAGAATAAGCTTGGCTTCCTTAAGATCCATACCCCTCCCTTTTTGGTTTTTGCTGAAGTGAAATGATCTTGTTTGCTTTTGTGCTAGTGACTTTATTCATAGCGTCTCGTAGTTTTTGTTTGCCTCTAGATAACCTAGACATAATCGTTCCAACAGGTACCTCCAGTATCTCAGCTATATCTTGATAAGAATGTTGTTGTAAATAGAACAAGCTAATGGGCGCTCGATAGATCTCTTCTAATTCAGAGAGTGCCTGGAGGACTAATTTAGAGTCAATCGCCTTCACAACTGAGGACTCAATCGCAACCTCATCGTAATGAGCTTCTGTCAGTTCCTCCTGGGGATAGCGCTTTATTTTGCGCTGCCTTCCAATAAACTCCCTGTAGAGTGTTGTAAAAAGCCAAGTTTTCACCTTTGATTTATCACGCAATTGGTGTCCCTTAGCCGCCCACAACGAAAAAGTTTGCTGAACTAGATCACTAGCATCATCCTGATTGCGAGATAGGCTAATGCCAAAACGGAACAGAGGCTGGTAAAACTGGTCCACTAAGTGCTGAAAATCAATATCAGTCATTTCTTATCGGTATGAGTTGGATTTTATGCACTTATTCCAGGAAGAATCAAATAAAGTATAAGCTTCTCGCATATTCATCCGAGATGTCAATTGGGAGCTATCTTATCAAGATAGCCAGCCAACCGCTATATGATGAGCGAGATCGACACGCAAGGACTGGCAGAAAAACCCCGCAGGATACTTTTGGTAGATAACGAGGCTTGTAGCCTTGAATATCTCAAGGCCTGCCTAAAGAAAGTCGATTGCGCCTATGACACAGCATGTAATAATCGCGAGGCTAAAGATATTATTAGCCGCGCTAGTGCTTCTAGCTTTCATTGCATCATTACCAATTGTGACATAGCTGAGGAAAACACTATTGAACTCATCGAATGGATAAAAAATGTTGATGAGACATTATCTACGGTAATTATTGCGGATCCTAGAGAAAAAGAATTTGGCACAGACACATTACGCAAAGGAGCTTCTGATTATCTCGAAAAGCCCGTGCCGCCCAAGCTCATTGCCGAAGTCGTCAACCGCCTATGCAATCTTACGAAACAGCAGCGATCCTTCAGAGTCTCACACTTTGCGGTCTCCGAACTAGCTAATTTACAGTCAAATTTTTGCCAATCGAAGAAGATTCCCGGCACAAAAGGACTCGATCTCTTTTATTTGCCTAAGCATGAATTGGGAGGTGATTTCTTAGATATCGTTCCTATTTCACCTACTTGTTATGCAATAACTTGCGCCGATGTCTCAGGCCACGATCTCAAAGCTGCCTACATTTCATCTTACTTTCAAGGGATGGCGCGTGGAATGTTACAAAAAGGCGCAGCTCTCCATGAAGTCATAGAAAGTATTAACCACATCCTACTCAAAGAATGGAATAGTTTGGAGACTTCACAAAAAGGGTGTGTCAATTTTTCTCTAGCTGCTGCATTTACACTCATAGATACTGAGACTGGCTCAGCAGAAATTTATAATTGCGGGTTCCCTGCCCCTATACTGGTAGATAAAGATGGTGTTACCTATTTTTGGGAGGATGGCTCTCAACCTTTAGGATGGTTTGAAGAAGGAATTTTCAGCCACAGCTCGTATTTACTAAAGGATATCAACTATATTATTATGCATACAGACGGTCACAGTGACCTTGCAGATAGTCTAGACATTCATCCCATGAGCCTTGCATACTGGTTGCTCAATCTAGAAACAAAACAAGAACACTACGAAATAACGAGCTTAGCTACTGACGACATCCTACTTGCAAATGTTAATTTAAATAAAAATGAAGAGGGTTTTTTCCCCATCTTTCAGCAAAAGCTTACACAACTGGATATCCCACGGATCGATACCGTGCAGAGTGAATGGGAGCGTTCTCTTATCTTTGCCTTGCCCCAAGAAGAGATTGAACCCCGCATGAATGATATACTCCTTTGCTGTAGGGAAATCACGCTTAACGCATTGAAACATGGTTGTACGGATGCCGAAGGCAGCTTCTGTGATGTCACTTTTTCTTATCAAAAAGCTAGTAACATATTATCTGCCTGGATTGATGATCATGGTCCTGGATTTGAGTTTAATAAACAGGAGGTACTTGCCGAAATGGGAACTATGTTAATACAAAAATCACATATTAGCCTAGGTCTCATTACAGTCAGCGGCCTTTCTGACGATATACAAAATATTAGAAATGGTTCATGCACACGCATGAATTTTAAACTAGGACACACAAATTTATGATAACCCATACACTTAACGCCAGCAGTCAAGAGTTGGTTCTTACATTTCCAGGAGATTTGCTTAGCACAAATGCTAATGAGCTCAATGATGAAATCACCAGTCTTTGCAAAAATGGCGAATCATCTTCTAAATGGAACACCCTGACATTAGATCTTAAAAATGCTAGAATGATCGACTCTATAGGGTTGAACTTGCTGGTCTGCTTAGTCAAAGACATCAAAGAGAAAAAAGGCCAACTAAAGGCTCTGATTACAAGCCGAACTATCTATCGGACATTTTTAGCAACAAGGCTAGATAGGTCTATCGAAGTCGTTTTTAACGAGCGTTAATAACAAAGTGTTTGATTAAATATTTAAAAACATTTTTTACTTTCCGCAAAAAACTACTTATGGCTTGATAAGTGCCTCGTGCAAAACATACTTTTTCTATCATTGTTTATTATTCTTTGCTATCTACCTGTACATGCGAGAAAAATCCCAGAGCCTTTCATACCAGAATCACAGCAAGTACGCCTTAGCGACAAACACAAAGATGATTGGGTTAGAGTGCTTATACAGCCAAATGGCTGGGGACGAACTCCTGAGGCAGCAATTGCCGACCTTGAGCGCGTTATGCGAATCTATCAAAATAAACCTGGATTCATTCTCTACGATTACAAAAAGGTTATTGCTTTTTCCAAATATCTTTACCAGTGTGATGGTCAATGCTCCTACCTTACTAAAAGAGGCTTGCGTTCACGCCGAGTTAAGCATGGTGCAAGATATTATACCTCCACAAAAAAATAAATTTCTTCATATTCTTCATTTTTCAGACATAACTATGAGAGTAGCAAACGTCAATTAAATCACCATTTTTTGGAATTAAGTCAACTGGAGAGTGACGATGGAATCAGATCTCACACCATACTATAAGACACTAGGGTTACTTCCCGGGGCAACAGAGAGCCAAATCCAGGAAGCCTACCAAGAGCTTAATAGTGTCTGGCACCCTGATCGGTTTTCCCATGATTCTCAACTATACGAGCAAGCAAAACATCAACTCAAAACCATCAACATTGCCTACAGTCGCCTCTGTACGGCTAATGTGATCACTGACACAAGAACTATTGAGATAGAAGCGAGTGGAGTCTCTGCTGTTGAAAATGCGAAGTTTGAGCAAGCCGAGCAAGAACTCTCTAAAATCAGCACGACGATCACTCCTAACACTAGAAAAAACAAGCAGAATGTCGCTAAGGAGACAAAGACCATTCAGTCATCCGGCAGACCCATCATGCGGTTGCGTTCCAATATTAAAAAGGAACCCGTCACTGTCTTTGAAACATTAAAATCTCCTAAGATCACAAATACGGAAACTCCACAATCAACTCAACAGATACCGCCACTCGCTCGACCAAGATGGAACTATCCAAAGACTTTCATTATAATCCTCCTCTTGCTCCTGAGCTTATTGGCAGTAGGTGGTTTCTATTTATATGATCCCAATCCATCATTTGATCTAGCAGATCATCAACCAGTGATCCAAGATGAAGTATTAACTGGTAAAACAAACATAGATCAAACAAAAGATGAGCCTGAAATCACACTTGTCCATGATCAAAATAATTCCATAACAACAGCGGTAACAGCTGACAAAAAAACCAAAGGAAAATCTCAGGATTTGCCTATTGTAGCTGAACAAAAAAGTGAGCTTACCAGCCAGGATCCTGCACAATCTACTCAACCTAGTTTCATAACCATTGGTTCTACTTATGAAGATGTAGAACGCATTCAAGGGACTCCTTCATCTAGAACAACCGAGCAATGGAACTATCGATTTTCCCACATCATTTTCGACAATGGAAAGGTCTCAGCCTGGACTAATACTGAAAACATACCACTTCGAGTGCAACTGCTTCCCGAAAAAACCATCAACCCAATACCCACCTATTTTACTTTCAACTCTACAAAAGATGAAGTGCTAGCCATACAAGGAACTCCTACAGTAATTACCGATCAGTATGTATGGAGATACGATTTCTCTACGATTATCTTTAATGATCAGGATCGTGTCATCCAATGGGTAGAAGACCCCTCCAATCCAAGCAGCTTAAAGGCCAGAAAAATTCATTCTCCTGGCCTCTAGACAGAAAGATAGAAATCTAGCTTTAAACTTCAGCAGTGAAAGGCACCATATACCTATGATAGTTGTTTTTCGACCCAATACTTCACAAACAGATATAGATAAAGTGACTGAAGAAGTCACAAAGCTAGGATATACTCCTCATCTTATTCAAGGAGATATCCAAACGGTAATAGCTGCCATTGGAGATGAACAAACACATGCTACTTTAGAGGCACTCAATACATGGACCTGTGTCGAATCCGTTTTACGGGTTCAAAAACGTTACAAACTTGTCAGCCGTGAAGGACGAAGCGGGACCGTTATATCTGTAGGTAACCTTAAAATAGGAGAGGGCCAAGAACTGGCAGTAATGGCAGGGCCTTGCTCGGTTGAAAGTGAAAAACAAATCATAGAAACAGCATCTAGAGTCAAGGAAGCTGGAGCAAAAATACTCAGAGGTGGCGCCTTTAAGCCTAGGACTTCTCCCTATGAATTCCAGGGCCTAGGTGCTGAGGGTCTAAAATTACTTGCTAAGGCACAAAAGGAAACCGGCCTTTACATCATTACCGAACTCCTTGCAGAAGAGGATGTTGAGCTTGTGGCTCAGTACGCTGATATTTTACAAATAGGCACCAGAAACGCTCAAAACTTTAGATTACTTACCGCAGCTGCGAAAACTGGCAAGGCCATCCTTCTTAAAAGGGGTATGAGCATGAAAATAGAAGAATGGCTCCTTGCTGCAGAGTACATTCTATCAAACGGTAATCCGAATGTTCTGCTATGTGAAAGGGGCATTCGGACTTTCGAAACCTACACGAGAAACACTTTAGATCTATCTGCTGTCGCTATAGCAAAACAAGAATCCCATCTACCTGTGATTGTAGATCCGAGCCAAGGATGCGGTAAAGCCTCTCTAGTGACTGAAATGTGTAAAGCCGCAGTTGCACTAAACACCGATGGTCTGCTCATCGAAGTTCATCCGAATCCAGCCGAAGCCCTCAGTGACGGACAACAACAAGTAGATTACGCAACTTTTGAGAGTTTAGTAAAACAGCTCCAGCCCTTTCTAGAATTGATGAATCGCAAGTAAAACTCCCTTAGGCTCTTCACTTTCCGGGACAACAAAAAGATAAGTTCCTCTTTGACTGTCACATTATAATCGATAATAATTTTTATTTGTTTTATGGCTAAAAAAGGCAAGCAAACCATACTGATTATTGACGATGAGGAGGATGTCCATTATTCCTTCGAACGTTTATTCTCCAAGGAACCGATCAAAATACTTACCTCCAACAATGGAGATGAAGGCATCAAGATTGCAAAAAAAGAAGCTCCCGATGTCGTTGTCATGGATATTCGGATGGGACGCCAAAATGGACTTGATGTATTACGAGATCTAAAACGTTCAAACCCTAAGCAGTTAGTTATTATGATGACTGCTTATGGCACTTCCCAAACAGCAATTGAAGCGATGAAACTAGGAGCCTTTGATTATATTCTTAAACCCTTTGATATTCCTCAGCTCCAAGAACTTCTTCAGCGCGCTTTAGATGCCGCTAATGCAGCCGATAACATGGTATCACTTCCAGTCAAGCTAGACCAAGATGACTTTCGCACTGGTATTGTAGGATCCGCTCCATCTATGCAACAGGTATACAAACTTGTTGGACAAGTTGCACCGTCGGGCGCTACCGCGCTTATCACTGGCGAAAGTGGCACTGGCAAGGAACTGGTTGCTAGAGCTATATACGCCAATAGCAAACGTTCTAACAAAACGTTTATTGCGATTAACTGTGCCGCGATTCCTGAGAATCTCTTAGAATCTGAACTCTTTGGACATGAAAAGGGATCCTTTACAGGTGCAGTTAGCCAAAGAATTGGTAAATTCGAACAGTGCGATGGCGGCAGCTTATTTCTCGATGAAATAGGGGAGATGCCTATGCCTATTCAATCAAAGCTCTTGCGTGTTCTTCAAGATGGAGAGTTTACACGCGTTGGCGGAAACCAAACTTTCAAAACGGATGTTCGTATCATCGCTGCTACGAATAGAAATCTCTGGCAGGCAGTGCAAAAGAAAGAATTTAGAGAGGATCTTTATTACCGTCTTAATGTCGTCACTATCAAGCTGCCTCCGCTTAAAAACCGGGTAGAGGACCTACCGAGTCTGGTTTCATATTTTATCAACAAATGGCGTCACCGCAATAACAGCGGAGCTAGCCATATCTCTCAAGAAGCACTAGAGATCATTAGTAATTACAATTGGCCAGGTAATGTGAGAGAGCTCGAGAACTGTATCCAAAGGGCTATGGTTCTCGCCACAGGAGACACGATTCTTCCGCAAGACTTGCCATTTGAAATTGCTCAATCAGCTGCTCAAAGCCAAGCCGATACACCTGTATCCGATAGTCCTCAAATTCCCTCTCCGCTTAATAACACAGATCGGGCCTATGATCTTCTTTTTCAAACAGCACGCCAAGACCCTGATTTTCAGCTGCTGCCCTCTGCAGAGAGAGAATTTATTATACGCGCACTTGAGCTTACTAGCGGAAACCAGGTTAAAGCATCCGAGCTACTCGGCATTACACGCGCAACGCTTCGCAAAAGAATTGAGAAATTCGCTATACAGAAGAGTATGAAAATATCCTAACCACGGTAACAGTAATGAGTGAACCGGCAAGCACCTCCATACCAATCGAATTCAATGATGAGATCAATTCGCGTATCTTGTCTATATCAGAAGATAAGATTCAAGGTTTTGTCAGAAAGCCAATGGAAGAAATTGCAAGGCTATCCGGAGTGAAGCTAGAAACGGTCATTGAACGCATTCAAGCTATGCTGCAAGCTGGGACAATCAGACGTGTTCGCCAAACACTTATGTCTGTTAATTTAGCGCCTGGGGCTTTAGTCGCCTGGAAGTGCCCAGAAAAAAAACTGGTAAGTGCTTTTAATTACATGTGGCAACAGGATCCATTTTCAGGGCACGTAGTTTTTCGTTCAACTGATACCGTATCAGCCGGCTCGGACTACAAATTATGGACGACTCTAAAAGTCCCTCAAGGCTATTCAATGGATAAGCATTGCGAGATTCTCATGAGTAAAACAGGCGCTACAGCTTATCGACTTATGCCTGCAAAAGGCGTTTTTGCATTGGGAGTTGGACACGTTCGACGTAAAGAAATTCTTCCTGGCGCTAAGATCGAGGGAAAAGCCAAAATGATGAAGACCTCGGTCACGAAATTAAATGAAGAAGAATGGAAAATTCTTTTAGGTCTTAAAAGAGAATTCAAGCCTGAAGAAATCACTCCAAATTTATGGCTGGTACGAGCCAAGGAAATTGGCATTGATTTCGAACGTTTCTGTGAAGTAGCCAAGAATCTAAACGATCGAGGAGTTATTGGTCGTTTTTCAACTTTCTTAGAACACGTTAAACCCTCTAAAGGGGGACAGCGCGTCACTCGATTTAATGGGTTATTTCATTGGGCAGTGCCCCAAGATAGAGTTCATGAAGCTGGCACTGAAATTGGTAGGCATCATATCCTAACGCATTGCTACTGGCGAGAAGGAGGCCCCGAATTTAAAAATGTCAACATCATGGCCGTTGCCCATGGAACAGAGAAAGCGCTTACGCTTGAGCATAAAGCAGCTATTGACAAGCACTTAGAGAACATTGGCATGCCTGTGAGCTACACCAACGTATTTTGGGGAGGAAAAAGCGAAATCAAACCCTCAGAAATCCATCCTCAAGCCTATGCTCAATGGTTAAAATCTGTTAAGTAAGCCTTATTTTATCAAGTTAAATATTTTAACAATCAACCCCTTTACTGCCGATATTTAGTGGTATAAATGTCACTGAATAAACATAGATTTGCCGTAGTGATAGGGCACAATTCTCAGCAACCTGGTGCTCGAGCTAAAGCTCCTTTAGATAAAACGGAGTACGAATTCAACAGCCAAGTTGCCGCTAAAATAGAAGAGCTTTCTCCAGACTTTGGTTTAACTGTGAAAGTCTTTCGACACTACTATACAGGACCTTACAAGCACTTGGGACTTAACACGGGCAACTATACACAAGAAATAGAGAAGACATACGAAACTGTTAAAGAATGGAAGCCAGACCTTATTGCTGAACTTCACTTCAATAAAGCAAATTCTAAAATTCGCGGAAGCAGAGTATTTACTGGCCCCGCAAAAGATTCACAAAACTTAGCACTACTGGTGAAGGAAGAATTAATGTCTGCATTTGAACGAGATGGCCAAGATAGTGGTAGTGTTATCATTAGGTCTTCTAAACACAAGGAAAGCCAATCTCTATGCGCAACTGACTCGCCCAGTGTGGTCATAGAACCTTTTTGTGGTTCTAATGAAAAGGACAGCACATACGCTGCAAATCTAGGTATTCATGGATTGGCCGAGGTATACCTGACCGCAGCGCAATGCTTTTGCCAACAGAACACTTCACTAAAAATAGGTCCGAAAGAAAAAGTTTTATTAAATACTGCGACTTCGACCATTATTGATGGAGCGCCCCAGGGCCTCTATAAAAATAAGAGCCCCATAGCTAGAGTTTCTACGCAGGAAAGCCACTCAAACTCATTAAATGACAGCCTCCTATGCTCTCAAGCGGCTGGAAGAATAAACAAAGCAAAGGACTCAAATAGAACATCGTTAATAGAACTTAATACTCCGCCTATAGACCGGCTCACCCCAACTATGCTCTTGAAAGTTTTTGCGCCCAAATATTTAGAGCAAGTAAAAATTATCAATGAAGCCATGTCACAAACCTATGATAAAACAATTGAGTTAAGCAAAGAAGATGTCTGGTTATCCCTATTTACAGAGTTGGCGCTTCATTCGAATGGGAAAATTAATACACAGTTTAAGCACCCCTCAGGTCTAACAGGGCCTATTGCGCTGCCAAGTAATCTACGCTTTTGGATTGGATCAGATTCTTTGGCTTTCAAAACCATTACTACTCCTGAGACCGATATTGAACAGTTTTTGATCTACCTAGGCCATCTTAAGAACAAATCTCTTACGACGCTAAATGGCTTTCAGATATATAGGGGACTCTTTACTTGCCCTTTAATTAAAAAAAATAATCTACACCAGGCAATTGCACTAAACCTTGTGCTAAAAGGATATTTTTGCAGTAAATCCTACAAACCGATTCAAACCCCACCCTTCAAGCACATCTTGCAAGGAATTGCCGAAGGGAAAAGTATTGCAGATTTCATGTCGAAGACTGATTTAATAGCCGAGAAAATCCAAAGATTAGATAAGCAGCATCAAATGATCAGAGAGGCTATATCTCTAGTATAATTAGTGGCTCCTTGCCACTATCGTCGGCAATGGATCACTCTTCGTGAGTCGCTTGATATAAGCGGCTAACATGCCGGTGTAATTCAACGGCTATTTTCTTGCGGTCGCTTCTATCAAAGTCATCCACTTTATAAAAGATGACTCTAGCCTCTACTCGTTTCTTCTTCATGAGATTTAGTAGATGAGGAAATAGCCGACGATTCATGCTATAACACACCTCATCGTGGGCATTACCATCTTCTAGATGGTATGATATAGCCGCTGCTGTGATCTCGTGAGGCATTTGCACTAAGGGTTCAAACAAAGCACTCTTAAAGGGTAAAACACCACGGCCTAAGCTACTCTGACCTTCGGGGAATAACGTTAGGAGATGCCCCTCTTCCATCATTTTTAGCATTTCATCCCTCATTCCCCTTACATCTGTTCGACTATTACTATCAATAAATAACACTCCGCCTAGCCGAGCAAATAGGCCTATAAAAGGCAATTTTTTAATTTTTCTGTCCGTTAAAATAACACACTTTGTAACAGAGCTAAGCACAAGCTCATCTAAGTAGCTTAAGTGATTACAGACAACTAATCCGCTCTCAGGAATCTCTCCCTTTGCCACAACACTAAACTTTAAATGTTCTAAGACTCTACAAGAAACCCCACCCAGCCATGCCGCTCGATTGATATCAAGCCTACTTGTGCAGCAGAATTTAATCAACTGATCTAGACCTGTTATACAAATTGCCAGCAAGCGAATCATACCATCTATTATCAACACTACTTTTTGAAAATATTTTGTTGCATATTTTCAATATGAAATGGGCTTAACGTGGTGTCCTATTATCTATTTCGTAGCTAAGACGCTCACTCTTTAGGACGAAGTACAAAAAGAAATCTCTAATTGAAATATTTCAAGCTTATGAAGGACAGCCCATGCATACTCTTTGTGGATGATGATAAAGATTCCTTGTATGCACTCCAAAGAGAGCTCAGGCCTCTGGAAGATAAATGGGAGATCCTTTATATCAGCCGACCCTCTGAAGCCATCTCAACTTTAGAAAGTCGAAAGATTGACATCATTATCTCGGACATGCGTATGCCTTTCATGAATGGTTCTGAACTGCTGAACTATGTCATGTTTCGTTTCCCAGAAACGATTCGATTCATCCTATCTAGTTTTGCTGACCAGGACTTAGTTATTAAATGCATAGGATCAACTCACCAATATTTGGCAAAACCATGCAAGTTAGAAGTAATCGAAAATACCATCACGCAAGCTATCAAGACGCGTCAGTCTATGAAACGAGAGGCACTCAGTCGTTTTGTGGCCAAAATCGGGCACTTCCCGAGAATCCCTCCCATGTATGTCAAAATGATAGAAAAAGTACAGGATCCAAATGTTAAGACGGTGGATTTTATCAAAATCATAGAACTCGATCCAATTGTCAGTGCGAAAATAATTTGCACTGCGAACTCCAGCTACTTCAAATTACCTGATAATATCGCTACTTTAGAGGCCGCCATTCAACATTTAGGCATCGATATGATTAAACATCTTGTCTTAGCACTAAAAGCTTTCGACGCCTTGAAAGTTCCGGATTTTTATTCATTCAAAGACGACAAACTATGGAATCACAGTCTAGAGGTCGCAAATATCTCACAAAAACTATTTCAATTAGAAGGCTTTAGTGCAGTAGAACAACAAACTGCATTTATATCAGGCTTACTACATGACATTGGAAAGCAAGTTTTAGCGAGTAATTTTCCAGATGAATATGGCGAGGCCGTAGAACTTTCATTAGACACTGAACTAGACTCATTAATCGCTGAGCAAGGCTGTTTTGAAGTCAACCATGCAGACGTGGGTGGATATCTGCTAGCACTTTGGGGACTACCAGACCCTATTGTCGAGGCAATCTTTCTGCATCACTCACCACGCTCATCCTCAAATCAGAATTTTTCCCCGCTGTATGCTGTCCATGTCGCAAACTATCTGGCTCATAGGCGAAATAGAAGCGCTCACATTGAAAACTTTATATTGGACGTCGACCTGCTAAATAATATCGGTGTAGGCAATCGAATTGAGAAATGGGCTACAGAATTGGACATTTGTGAATCAGTCGCACTTAGCTAAGCTAGGTTTATCTTGAGCCTTACTCATCTTCCATTTGCACCATTGCTTTCAAAAAAACTTGCCATAAGATCTTTTGTTATGCTCAAAACGCGAATCTATATAGGCCTATTCATATTTGTACTCTGTGTGGGTTCTGGACTTTGGTATGGAAACAATATTCCCAAGCAATACAAGGCTTCGGCTAAGATCGAAATTGCACAATTCCTTACTCTTCCTCCTGAGAAAAAGACTGAAACATTTCAAAAGCTAGTAGAACAAATAAAATCAAAAGATGTCGTCTACCCGGTTATCCATGAACTCAGCCTTGTTGCGATTTTCGCAGAGCATACTAATTTACCTTCCAAGGATTTTACCCTGGAACGTATCTATAACTTTCTGCATCAGGATTTTATACAGATTTCACAAGATGAAGACCCTTCAAAGATTACTATTACCGCCTTTTTTTGGGAACCAAATCTCTCATCACAGCTAGCCAATGGCATAGTCAACAGCTATCTACAAAATCTCACAATGCAAGCGACTTCAGAATTAAGCAAAGCCGAAGGCCTTTCTATCTTGAAACAGAAGTTGACCTCTCAAGAAACTAGAATCGAAGAAATAGAATTATCCCTTAATCAAGCCTCTGACACCATATCAAAGAATGAAAGAATCCAACTGAAAGATAAGTTAGAACTAGAAAAAAATCTTTATCAACAATTAAAATCCGATCTTACTCAAACATTGGCTTTCATTCCGATTAATGGTCAAGTGCCTCCGACACAGTCTGAGGCGAAAGTTTTGAATCAAGCGCAAACCCCTCTAACCCATTACAAGCCAAAACTCATCATCGTGCTATGCTTTTCAGGTCTCCTAGGACTTTTTGTAAGTATTATAGTAGGTGCTTTATTCCCTCTAGATTGGAATTAGAACCATCTCTATAGTCTCTAGAACTTTTGAGATTGCCTCAACTCTCTGCGTCTTAAAATCCGAGCATGAATTCTACGACTTTTGGGTAATTTACGGTAGAGATATATTCCGATTTTTAGCTAACACTTATCATGCTTCTTTCTTCAAATCTTAGGACTAAGGAAGTAACTTCCATGACCAATGGAAAAGATTTTCCATGTTTTAAGTTAAAAGTTTTATCAACGATTCTATATGCTATGATCAGGACTGCACTTATAGTAGAGGACGATGAGTTGATGGGCAGAATGCTTAGCCTAATGCTCAAAAAAATGGGTTTTACTACCGTCAAGGCACTAACTGCAAAGGAAGCTTTGAGCGCTTCTGGAAAACACTATAAAGACCCATTTTGCATTGCTATCATTGACCTTAATCTACCGGATACAAACGGTGCAGATCTACTGATGTCACTACATTTAGCTAACCCAAATTTACCTGCACTGCTATGCACTGGTATGGTTGATGATACCATTGCTACAATGAGTTACTCAAATTTCGGTTTTGATGGGGTATTATGTAAGCCTTTCAATGAACGGGAATTAAGACAATCCATTACGAAAGTCCTTGAGTGCCATCATAGCGAGAAGGTTCTATTAGCCTAAAGCAGTTCGTGATCAACTAAGCTGAGATCCACCCGTTTATTACCGTAAAAACTTGGCTTTTTCCTTGAAAGGATACTCACTTACCCCGATTGTGTAGTATTCCAGTGTGAGTAAGATTATGAACGGATATCACTTTTTCTTTAAAATAGTCAAGCTAACTAATTTAACACTCATGACAGGCTTATGGGCGAGTCATTTGATGGCCCAGCCTAGACCAATTACCGAAGCATCGCTACTCGACAACAAACCCACAGCTAAAAATCAAACTGATGGTATCGATTATAACTATCTAGTAGAAATTACTAGCGGTTTCGCTGTCGGCAACATTAGAGTAGACGGACTAGACGGCCATAACGCTATCCCAATAAATCTAACCCTTGGCATTCCAGTAGATGATGTATCACTCGATGATTTTGCAGGTGGAGTATTTCGCGGAAATACTGATTTTCTCTTCAAAAGCACAAACTTTATACTAGATGGGACACAGGAAGACCGCCTATTTGGTTTTAGCTTTGGTCCCCGCTACAACTTCATTCAACCCAATTGGCCCATTATACCTTTCGCAGAAGGTTTGGTTGGGTTTGGTTTTGTAAATTCTGATCCCAGAATAGACCCTTCGGGAGAACAGTTTGGATCCGGACAAGATTTTAATTTCTTGTTTTCTGTAGCAATCGGCTTTCGATATGATATCACCGACCAAGCCTTTCTAAGACTGGCTGCTGTTTATACACATGTATCCAACGCAGATCTATCACTTCCAGAATTTGAAAATAAGGCATTGGATATGATAGGGCCCGAGTTATCACTCGGTTGGAAATTTTAAGACCATTTCACTTGCCAGTCTTGTCCAGTATCTGCACTCAATTATTTCAACCGAGTTGTGATCTAACGAATCTACCAGTATATTGTTGATATGGCTAGAGATGCTTCTCAGGACAAACCTATTAAAATCAAAAACAACCCAACTTTTCTACAATCAAGCTCTTTTCGTAATGCTCAATCAAAAGCTGAAAGCTATGCCAATAATCCTTTAAAGCTTGAGGAGCTTATGAAAGAGGCTCAAAATAAGTCGAAACGCATCCATAAAGGGCCCCTCCTAGAAATTTGGAGCTACCTCATGGCTATGTTTAGGCTTATACGTGCCTATTATTCGAAAACCTATAGACACATTCCTTGGTCTAGCATCCTCATGATTATAGCTGGAATTGTTTACTTTGTGTCACCAATGGATATGATTCCCGATTGGATTCCAGCACTAGGTTTTCTCGACGATGCTGCCGTTCTTGGCTTTCTTATCAAAATGCTGCGTAATGACCTCAACAGGTTTATGAAATGGGAAGAAACCCAAATAGTTCCTGGAGACAAAGCTCCTCCAAAGCCCACCACCACACCCGCTCTACCAGATACGTAGAGAGAATCTTCCGCAACTAGATAATTCACTCCGATCCGTTGACAAGAAGGCCACTCTCTTTAAGCTAACAACTATGACGTGTCAAACTGAGCCCACTGTTTCCTTGTCCCTTACCGTAAAAGACGCCTCTTCAGCTATAGAATTTTATACTCAAGCCTTCGGAGCAAAAGAGGTTTTTCGCATGCCAGGGCCTGACGGTGGGGTTGCCCACGCAGAGTTTATGATTGGCAACACACAGATTTATATTTCAGAGGAATCAAAGGAGTGGCACGCCTTCGCCATGGCTAAGGGTAACACAGCTTCATGCCTTTTTTCTATTCGCACCGAAGACTGTGGCCATGCATTCGAGCTAGCTGTAGAAGCCGGTGCAGAACCTTTAAGCCAGCCAACATACCAATTCTGGGGTGCCCAGTCAGCTGTGATTAGAGACCCCTATGGCTATCGCTGGTCACTCATTCAAAAAGTTGAAGACCTTACGCCTGATGAAATCATGCAGAGAGCTAAGAAGTTATTTTCTGCATAACCTAACTCAACTGCCCTGTCTCAACCCAAATGACACCATAGAGATTTAAAAGATCTACACAAGATCTTGGCCGCAAGAAGCGTAAAGTCTCCCAGGGGGGTCACCTATTATGACCCAAGTCCCTAACTCTACCCGGATTGGTAGACCGCGCGTGATAGTTTCACTGTTAACTAGCTATGAGAACTACGACCAGACAATATGATTGGATATATCTTAGTCGACTCTCTCTTACTCCTGTCTCAAGCTTTTACCCATCTCGTTCAGCTAGTATGACGTAATCCAGATCAACCCTCACCTTCACAACTTGGCAAAAGAGTAGTTGAACCCATTACTAGATATCCAGTAAGTTTATCTCGTGGAACGCAAAACTCGCCAACAAGAAGCTATATCACTCGTGCTCAAAGAGTCAGATATGCCTTTAACCCCACAGGAAGTGCTTCTCAGGGCGAAAAAGCATGTATCAAACATTGGGATAGCAACCGTTTATCGGGGCCTTAAGCGTCTATTAGAGCTCAATTTAGTCGCATTGGTCGAAATACCTGGCACTCCCCCTCATTACGAATCTACGGAGAAAAGACACCACCACCACTTTGTATGCCGTTCCTGTGAGAAAATTTTTGACATTGATGGCTGTATTGATGGAGTTGATAACATTGCTCCTAAGAATTTCAAGGTCGACTCGCATGAAATCACACTATACGGGATCTGCGTTAAATGCCTACCAGATAGCTAAATGTTAGACTCAGGATATTTCCAAGAGTTCCAAAATATAACCTCTAGCCAATATCTAGAGTAGTTTCAGACTCATTACCACTTGCACTCGCATTTCTTTGCGCTTTGGCTTTCTCCTCACGGTCAGCATACTCATGAAGCTTGTTGCGTAATGTACGAACATTAATATCGAGCAGTTTAGCAGCTTCGTTACGATTTCCCTTCGTTCGCTTGAGCGCAAGCCCTATCAACCTTTCTTCCATTTGTGAAACCGACGGGAAGGTGTCACGAGTGTCTAAGACAGAATCTACCGGTGATGAAGGAGTCATGACAAAATCACTGAACTCAAGTTCACGTCCTTGTTCAGACAAGATTACAGCACGCTCTGCGTAATTCTGCAATTCACGCACATTACCTGGCCAATGATATCCACCAAGCTGCTGCATAGCTAGTAGGCTGACATTAGGCATTTCCTTGTTGTGCTTCTTAGCAAAACGTTCAAGAAAGCATTCTAGCAAAAAGTCCACTTCCCCCTTGCGGGATCTCAAAGGAGGCACTTTGATTGGAACTACGTTTAATCTAAAATATAAATCTTGTCGAAACTCACCCCTGTCTACAGCCTTTGATAAATCTCTATTAGTGGTAGCAATTATCCTTACATCCGATTTTAGTGTTCGTGTTCCGCCTACTCTTTCAAATTCTTGCTCCTGCAAGACCCTGAGGAGCTTGGCTTGTAAGCTTGGGTCTATCTCCGTTACCTCATCTAGCAATAAGGTTCCCGTATTTGCTAGCTCAAATCTTCCTTCTCTCCTCGCTGTTGCTCCTGTGAAAGCACCCTTCTCGTGCCCAAAAAATTCGCTTTCAAGTAGGTTTTCAGGAACCGCAGCACAATTCACTTTGATATAAGGTTTAGATTTACGAGCACTTTCCATATGAATCGCATGAGCAATTAACTCTTTACCCGTGCCACTTTCCCCTTCGATTAGGACTGTTGCATTTGTAGGACCTACTCGCTTGATCAAGCGATAGATCCGTTCCATTTCTTCACTACGAAAAAGTAGATGTCCTGTAGAGCCGTCCTCCGTGGCAAGTCTTTCACGTAAGTAGGTGTTTTCAGTCTCTAACTTTCTTTTCTCCTCAAGCTGATCTATGGCAACGCTAAATTGAGGGATTGTAAAAGGCTTTAGAAGATAGTTGGCGGCACCTAACTGCATTGCTTCAACAGCTGTCTCAATTGTGCCAAAACCTGTCATAAGAACAATCTCAACATCGTTGGTAATTTTCTTGATTGACTGAAGCAGCTCAAGGCCATTCCCGTCTGGTAACATAAGATCTATCACCACTAAATCTGCTGGCTCCCTTTTCTGCTCTTCGAGCGCTTGTTGGCAATTGACGACGGCCACCGTCGTCAAATGTTGTTTTTGCAGATGACTTACTAGCATCCTTCTAATCAAAGGATCATCATCCACTATCATAATTCGCTCAAATGACATATATTACCCTCCAATAGGCCTCACTAGTCCTCACGGACTTTTCTTGCTCGAAGCACCTCTATTTTTTCTTGAACTAAAGTTTCCGTTTCATTAAGCCTCTGTTTCCAATTTTGCCAAACCTGGTCTTCTTCAGGCAACTCCATTGCTAAGAGTGCATCTTTATCTCGGTTCAATAACATAAGATAATATCTACGTATGGCCTCTAACTCAGCTGTCTGCTCCATCTTTGAAAGAGTATCTAGCACCTCGACCTGGCCCTCTAGATTGGTGCGCCAATTCGCTAATAAAAATTTTGCACATCGCTCTCGCCAATACGCAGCATTCTCCTGATCTAAACTCTTTACTACCCATATAAAACTGTTCAGCGACTTCACCTGCATTTCATGCTCATTCTTCAGTCCATACAATTGGACCAACCTTAACCAAGCTTCGGGTGAAAAAGGGTGAAAAGGCCCTACCGCAAGAGCATTGTTATACAATTCTATCGCTTCGTCAACTTGATGCATCTGATAAGCGCAATCCGCTTCTCGATAAATACTGCTCTCCACGAGCACTCCAGCGCCCGGTTCTTGTTTCTTAAAACGAGCAAATAGTTCACGCGCTCTTGGCCAATTTCCCCTTTGATACTCAGTTTCTGCAAGAGCCCATTTAGCAACTTTACTTAGCATCATCGGATAAGTAGTTGCTTCACCTTTGCTATTAGACACCTTCAGGACGCTTGTTGACATCGTAAGATAAAAATTCTCTCGAGCTCTATCGTAAGCCGCAACTTCCATATAACATTGACCTAATAAGAAGTGAACATAGGGGACTTCAATGTGATGAGGGAATTGATCAAGCCAAGAATGAAGCCAAACTATTCCCTCTGCTACATCTCCATTATCCAGCGCTAAACTTGCTTGCAACATCGTCGCCAAGGCACGTTCATCAACCGTCAAATCGGATCTCAGCAATAAAGTGTCTAGTAAGGATTTCGCCATAATCCCATCACCTTGCTCTAAGATACGCCCGATGATAGTCAAGGGTGTTACTACTTCATCACCATCTAGCTCTACCGCATCCAGCTCCGAGACTGGAACTTCACCGCCAAAAAATGTAAATTCGTCCAATTCTTCAGGCATAAATTCTTGAGATTGCAGCTCGACAGATTCTTGATTGCCTGCCTCCGATTCTTTATGGGAATCTGCATACAGCTGCCCTGCATACATACAAAAAGATGCAAGTAGACATACTGTGCTCTTACTTCTCAATCTATTTTTCATTTTTTCTTGGAGTGGTGTAAATCACAGCACTACTGTCACTTTTTTGACCGGAGGAAGTTACTCCTGAGTAGGGAAACCTCATTTCAAAAAAAACTCGATTAGCCTTATCATAAGTGGGCTTTATATCTGGAGTCTTCTCATAATTCTTATTAGCTTTGACAGCCTTTTCCACGGCTGAAGCATCGTTTTTTAGCCAATCTACAAATGGAGCTACTGTTATCTCCTCGAGAGCTTTCGCTTCCTCCTCTTTCTTTGGAGCGATTACTGCCTTTTCATTTTGAACTGTGGAGGCACTTGTTTCAGCTGAAACTGCGCCTTGTAAATCCTTGCTTTGCTCAACGGAGCGGTCTTTGACTGGGTCACGAGGAATGGTTTTAATCTGCCTCATTAAAAGACCTCTGGGTCTTACGCCCATAGGCTGTAAAATATCTGGGACGTGCTCCGGGATGTAATAACTCCCGTCCACTCCTATACCCGCCCTGAAGTCATCTCCTTTAGCATAAGGAATGCCATCCACGGGAAAGACTACTTTCGGCTTCAATTTAGGATGCAATTGTCTCTCAACTACTTCTTCAGCAACACATGTAGCCCCCGCTAGGATAGAGAATAACACATACCCCTTCAGCCAATTCTTAGAAACTTTCCAATGCTTTTGCACGATCTTCAAATAACTCCAGGTCTTTGGTCTCTTCAAACGCTTTCGCTTGTTCCGCGAAGTCTGAAGATCCTACCACCTTGTAATTCACCCCTAAATCTCTACAACTCTTGATGATCTGTAAGAATAATTTTATGATCACCATGTCGATCTTACTTACTTTACTCGCATCTATAACTAATTTTTCCTGCCCACTCTCGACCATTTCTTTCGATTTAGAGACTATATGATTTCCTATATCCGTTTGGACAAACTTATCGATCTGGGCAGGGATAGTCAGATAAACAACTCCCTTGTCTTCTGCAAAATATCGCTTTGAGGTATCAATATTCATCGCCCGTGTCATGCGATTCATCAACTCTCCTAAATCGAGAGGCTTGGTAATAATCGCATTAAAACCCATAGACTGAGCGGTACTCTGCTCTTCGATAGCCGTTTTTACACTCATTCCAAATATAGGAACTGATTTAGTGCGAGCATTCGCACGGGTCATTTGATAAAAGTTAAATGCCCCGCGCTCTGGCATAGATAGGCTAATTAAGATAAGATCTGGCACCTCTTTTGAGGTGTAGTCCACACCCTCAGCACATTGACCCACACCAATAATTTTCCATGGGGTGCTGCTTGCTGCCTCTTTAATTTGCTCAATTATTGCAGGTTTATCATCGACTACTAGAATATTTGCAGCGTCCTCAAGATCCTTAGCTTTGCCTTCCTCTTGACCCTTTATTTGAAGATCTAATATGCGTCCTACACGCTCGGCAATAAGCCCTTCGGTAAAGGGTTTGATGATGTAATCGCGAATACCAATCTTAGCTATTCGAACAACATTCTCTTTACCTGCTTCAGCAGTAAGCATGATGACTGGAATATCCTTTAGAGTCGGGTCAGATTTCAGCTTTGTTAAAGTCTCTACACCATCCATTACTGGCATAGTCACATCTAATAAAATGAGATCCGGATTCTCCCTAGTAGCAACAGCAAGCCCCTCTACACCATTTGAGGCATAAAAAAGTTCCAGGTTGTAATTCTTAAATGCCTTGCCAATGACCATGTGTATCATCTTACTATCATCGACACTGAGTAATTTGGGCGTTCTAGTATTCATATTTTTTGTTATTTCTCCAATTTTGCAAAGAGGCAAATGTTTACTTTGTGTTCTGTTGAGTTGATTGAAAGTTCTCCGCTTAAAACTATTTCTTTTTCTACACTGTCGATATTAATATCAGACCCTCTTAGCACAGTGGGAATACTTAGTGTGCAGGGATAACCTTGATCGCACATCTTTGACTTTAAATTACCCGTGACCATATTGGTTAGCTCGCCAACCACATCGTTAACATCATCTACGCTAATACTATCTGGACTACTACCCATCAAACCACTGGCAATTTCTGCAGCTAATCGCTCCGGCATATTTAAATATAAAATACCAATTGTCTTACCGGTGACACTCACATTACCCGTCACACCTGAAAAATTTGTTGGGGCCTCTGAGTCTATTATCTTACTACCGTCATCAATCTCAAGGCTAGCCATCGTAGAGAACACTTCCTTGGCAGCAGCCAGTACAAAGTTTGATATTACATGTTGCATTAATGATGAAATTCGGATGAATTTTAGCAAAGTTTAGGCATTAGAAGCATGATAATAGGATTTCTTTTCCCCTAATGGCACAAAAGGTTCCGATTTTGGCATAAATTCTCCAGCGTAACAGAATTCACACAATTTTATTAATTAAAGAATTGGTCATTATGAGCCGATATTTAAACAAGGAGTGCGAAGAATAAACTCGCGTAAGGAGGATTATGCCAACTAAGGAACCAACAGCTTCGAACGAATCTGCTCATTTCAGCTCAAGAAATCGAACTAACAGAGGACAATCTATTTACGAGCTAATCGAAACACCACGAGCAGCTCAAGTCTTACCATCCCTTGGCTCTGTTTTGCGCGATTTAGAAAACCTTCTCTCCGTTAAGAAGAATGCCCCACTCCAAGAAATTTCACGACTCATTCGTAGCGATCAAAGCATGGCCCTTAGAATACTAAGATTAGCCAACTCAGCTTATTATGCACCAACTGAACCCGTTATAAATGTAGAGGATGCTCTTATTTATTTAGGACTTAACCAAGTTCGCAGCTCCATATTGACAGCACGTTGTATTGAAAAAACATGTCATTTGAATGAAAACATATTCTCATGGAAGGATTTTTGGACTCATGCTGTGGCTGTCGGATGCTTAACACAGTGCTTATCCAGGCAACTACCTGAACCTAAACTAGCAGAACAATCGTATTATGTTATGGGACTCCTACACGATATAGGCAAACTTGTTTTGGCTCAGGTCTCTACTGAAGACTTCACAGAGGTCATTGAGATCGCCAAGGAGAAAGAAATCCCCACATCAGAAGTTGAGACTGAATTGTTAGGAATCGATCATTCGAGTTTAGGGGCATGGTACCTTCAACAACAAGGAATGCCTCCCAGCCTAGTAGAGCCCATCAGACTTCACCACGCATGGCAAGTCTCTGCCTCTAATTCCAAAAATGCGGCACTCGTTTGTTTAGCTGACGCTATCGCTCATCAGTATAAATACGGCCTTTCAGGAACTTATATGCCTGAGGATTTTAATTACGAACAAACGGATGCCTGGCAACACATTCTCGAAGAGTGTGGAATTCATGAAAAAAGTCTAGAAAATTTCAAGTGCCAGGTACAAAACGAAATCGACCGATTGCCTTCTTTGATTCAGAATTTGGCTTCATGACACTTACACCTCTTTGTATTGATGGGTGGGAATGGGCAACTTATTGCAAAGACTCGCCAGGTCAACTAATTCTACACTCTAGCAAAAAACAATATATTGAAATAGAATCATCATTCTCTAATAGTCCTCTTACTATAGGCATTTTTTTCAACAAGGATCTCTCCATTTTCCTGCCAGCTATCAAATTAAATTCTATTACTAATCAATACTTAGTCTCTAACTTACGAATATTACCTACTAAATATGCTTACCAGACTTTACTCATAGACATTTACCAGTTTCTTTCCCGCTTAATTCCTCACGACCTGAATGGAAAATTGATGGGAGTCAATGGTATTTATACCAGTTGGAAACAAGAGTTCCCCAATGAAAAAGCAGCTATAGAGGACTTAGCCATTATTAAAGAGTCTTTTGAAGGTCTCGCTAACGAAACAACCTTCCTTAGTTGGCTTTCCAAGCAAGGAGCATCCTCAGAACGGGTTTTAACGCAAAAGGAAATAAAACAATGTTTAGAAAGTAGCCTTCGTCGTTTATTCCATCCTCCAAACTCATTTGTTTTTTCACTCAACGACAGTAACCCTTCTTTCTGCTCAACTCCCTATTTCATAGCGTTTTCAATCGCCACTACCTGTAGTGTTCTCTCATCAGTTATTCAACCTAGAGAGCATTTTGAAATAATGTTAGATTGTACTGATAGAAATGATCAGCAGAATCTAACGATCAAGATTAACTCGATCTCTCTAAATTCTTGGCTTTCTGATATCTCATCACGTGAACCAGCCCATATACCTAAACCTTTCTTTTACTGGCTATGCTTTTTAGCTACGCAAAAATCTGAGGTCCTTTTTGAGAATGGTGAATCCGTTTTGATTCATATCCCTTTAATAAGCACTTCACGCCCAAAAACTAAAGCCATCTTGTTCTATTCAGAGCAATCTTACTCCGGACAAGAATCTATTATTTTAGTTTCTAAGGAATTAGCTGCATCAAAGTTTTTGCAAATGGTTTATCCTACCCTAGCGTTTGTTAATTATATTTATTTGCCGGAAGACACCCCCTTAAAACACAGAAATTTAATTACGGCAGCTGTCTCAACATTTAACCATGAACTGACTGTTCACACCCACCATGAGAAATAAATATACATTTCTAATCTGTATAATAACTACTCTAACTTTTTTTATCAATTGTTCTACGACTGAGGAAGTGGTGCACGATTTCCGAATAGATTCAACATTGGGCAAGGAATACCATCCAACAGTGCAGCTTTACCAAAATGATGGATTTAATAAAATATTACTCTTACCAGTAACTGGAAAAATGCCCAATAACTCTAAGGAAGCCTTCACTGCTACATTTATTCAGACATTTAATAAATGATCCAACCTTGTCGTCTGGCCCAAAGGAAGCGTTGGATCAACCAACCTTAACGTCTCGCAGGAGGATGTTATTTATTATGCAGAATTACTCGGAGCAAACGCAATACTCTATTTAGAGGCTGACTATTCTAGCCTTACACCACCGCTTAGAATTACTAGTAAGCTCAGACTTGAGAATCTTGAAAGCGGAAAAATTATTGCCTCTACAGAAGCCTATTACGATGCTACGAACAAGGAAGTTTCCCTCGGCGCTCGAAAATTCTTCAAGAAAACGCAACTGAATAGCACACCCGAATTCGGAAGTGAGCAAATATTAAGTAGCATCAACCAATATGCTCAATATGCTGGTTATTCACTGGCCACAACATGCGCAAATAAACTCTACGGCCAGGAACAAGAGCATCCTGTGCTCAGACTATTTTCTAATTTTCCCTAAATTGAATATTGGATAATGACTACCATACAGTATTGCATTGATTGAATATTTTCGCTCCTGGCCTAAGCATCCTTCCCATCGAATTGTGTGATAAGATTGAGCACAGATAGATGAACTCATTTTACCTTAGCTAAATAGAATGTTAAAATCTTACTGCAACTTCTAAAATTTAACGCTATTTGGTCGATATTATAATTATGGATTCGATTCAATTTAGAATTGAGCGTCAAGGTTTACAGCAAGCACTCCAGTCACAAAATAGCGCATCAAAAGCAGGTGCAAGCAATAAGCAAGATGCACCCTTAGATAATGTATCTATCTCATCTGATTCTATTAAAACGCTGGACAATATCTCTAGACTACGAAATATGGAAGAAATCAGAGCAAACCGTATTGAAGAGCTAAGAGAACAGGTTCGCACCGGGAAATACCCTAGTTCTGACTTGATCGATAAACTCGCTACTGTTCTAACGAATAGGACTGAAAACTACAGCAACTAACATATTAGAATAAAGGCTAGTAGAGTAGGAACGGTTTTCTTTCCTCAAGCCATGCTTGTTCATCTTTAGACCACATTTGCTCTAAATCCTCTGTCCTGGCGCCATTTTTCCAAGTCTTTCTCCAAAAGTCAGATCCGTTAATTTTATCATAGAGCTCAAAAGAATCCTCCGTTTTATTAAAATACCATTTTTCTTCGTAAATCTCCCTCACAATATCTAAAGCATGATAATTAACTGACATGAGACGATTGACACTGCTCAGATCAAAATAAAGCAAAGCACCAGAATACTCGACATGCTTCCACTTGCCACTAATCGGGTAGAAGCTATAAGGTTCTGTAATAACACCCTGCAAATTCTTTGACCTTAATGCTCTAGCAAAATCACCAGATTTCCAGCGTGCGTCTGTTATCGATTCAAAAGGACGTTGTTGGTTCGCACCATTCGAAATACCAAGATCGCCCAAAAGTCCAGTTGCCACATAGCCCACTGCAGACTCAAAGGTAGGAATATTCGGAGAGGTTGCAACCCAATCTAGTCCTGTGTCACGCCAAATCATTTCTCTACTCCATCCGGCCATCTTATAAACCCTTAATTGGCACTTTTTCCTCAAATGCTCTGCATTAATCCATTTTGCTAGTTCGCCAATAGTTAAGCCGTAGACATAGGGCAGTTCATATTGACCAACAAATGAACGAAATCGAGGATCAATCTTGGCTCCCTCTACCCTTTGCCCTCCTAGTGGATTCGGTCTATCGAGGACATAGACTGCAACATTATTGTCTGCAGCAGCCTCCATAACCAAGCCAAGCGTGCTTATGTAGGTGTAAGACCTACAGCCTATATCTTGTAAATCATAAACTAAAACATCCAACCCGCTTAACATCTCATTTGTGGGTTTACGCGTACTACCGTAGAGTGAATGCACCCATAGGCCAGACTCATTGTCCCTAAAGCTTCGAACATGCTTACCGGCTTTGACCTTCCCATCGATACCATGCTCAGGGGCAAACAAGCTTACCAATTCAACTTCCAGTGCTTTATGAAGTACAGAAATTGTCGATTCTCCTTTAGCATTTACACCAGATTGATTTGTTATAAGGCCAACTCTCTTACCTCTTAGCGATTGGAAATCTCTTTGTGCTAAGTTATCTACACCTAGCAGCACATGCCCATGCACGGGGGCATAAAAAGCTCCCAAGCACTGAAGCATACACACTAATTGGTAAATGCGACCCATGAACTCTTATCCTTTAAAGCATGCTACAGCTTGACCTGCATATTAAGCCTCATGAATGTAGGTTGATCTAAATTTTGCCCTTTGAAGATAGTTGGAGCTGATTTGGCGAAACGACCCAAAGCTATTTTGCTGTCTAATGGCAACTCTTCTTGAGATCCACCATCCGAGAAAACATTTTTAATATCTAACAAAAGCTCATCCTCAGAAGCATTACTCTGATGTTGATAAGGTAAACTGTGATTAGAAATTTCTCCTCCATCATCCTTGGCATTTACTTCATTTTGCGAAAGATCCATGCCATGGTCTGTCGCAGTTTTACTAGCTAATAACTGATCATGGACTTTGAAAACTAGATCTTCTTGGGAATCTGCTTCCACATAGAGCTCACGCTTAGTTTCCTCAGCATAGCCGATTACCATCATCGTAACTTGTAAATAATCCTCAACTCCATCGGCAACGGCAGCATTTGACATAATAGGAAGATCGGCTGGCATCTCACCGCGCAGCACTTCCATAACTCCTTGAAACTCTGCCATCGACATATTTTTACCACCAACCAAATTAATGAGAATATATTCACCCTCCTCCCATGCGACGCCATCTTCAAAATAGGGGCTTGTCATTAAATCCTCAACGACGGTGTGCATGCGATCTTCTCCTTTACCAAACCCATGAGCCAACCAACAGTTCTCCAGACTGGCTATATCCTCAGCAGGTTTTCTAGTAGCATTTCTCAGATCGGAGAGCTTAACCTCCATAAGCCCTTTTGCAGTCGAGACATCCATAAGTGATTTAACAGAAATTCCTATCATGCTATTGATTAGTTGATTCTGCTCTCTTACATCAATACCCTGTTTCCTCTCACTAATAACACGATTATTGGAAAATAAGAAAAGAGCATCGGCAGATTCATAAAGAGCTCGACTTGCCAACCATGCCTGATTCCTTCTTCTATTGCCCTCAAAAGTATAAGGAGATGCTGCAAAAACAACTACAGACACCCCAATCCGCTTAAGTGCCCTGCAAAGAACTGGAGACATTCCAGAGCCAGTGCCACCTCCTAAGCCAGTTAGAAGAATAATTGTCTCGTAGCCTCTTAAGTGCTCAATAAGACTAAAGCATTCTCTTTCCATTAAGATAGCGCCTAATTCAGGATCACCTCCAGTTCCCATACCATAAATTTCGGTATTCCCTACCAGGTAAGTATTCTTTGCAACACTGCCCATGATCACTTGTTGATCAGAGTCGACACATATGAGATTTTCTGGTGCGTTTCTTTCTAGGATTAACTGATCTACAATATTTACCCCAGCAGAACCAACAGCCACCAAACATAGTGCGCGATTATTCCGTCTCTGGATTTTCCCAAATGGTTCGTCTTCTCTCAACTCAATCATATAGCCTAAATAAGTTTAAAACATTTTGATTGCAGCTAATGCATCTCCAAGTGATTTGCGCAACGTTTCCCAGTTACTCATTTGATGTTTATTTAACTCTAAATGCTGAGCATACATCAATAACCCTAAAACAGTAGATAGTTCGGGGCGTTGATTATAAGTTTGGTCTCCTTCAAATGTCATACATTGCGCTGTCTTTGTTCTCACACAGAAAACTTCGTTAGCAAGTCGTTGAACTCCTTTTAAATTAGAGCAGCCACCCGTAAGATAAACATTATCTGTAATTTGAGGCCAGAGCTCTTTCTCTTCAAATTCCGTATTTATAATTTCAAAAAGCTCCCTCATTCTGACATACATGATTTTTGTCATCGATTCCCTGTAAATGGTTCGCTCATCTAGATTAAAATCCCTTTCTAAAATAATTTGATCATTGACTGGATAACCCTCCAAATAAAGATCCCCATGGGATAACTTTAATTCTTCAGCTCGCTGATACGGAAGCTTCAGACCAATAGAAAGATCTTGCGTTAAATGATCCCCACCTACGCCTACAACCCCTGTATGGACAACGGCGCCATCCACATACACTAGATAATCACTAGTCCCGGCACCTATATCGAGTATGACGGCACCCTGTTTCTTTTGCTCCTTATTTAAAATAGCTTGCGCTGTGGCATAGGAGGCTAATGCGTAGCCCTTCACATGTATATCCTGTTCCACCACACAACGAACAGATGTTTCCAATCTAGTATGTAGCCCGTGAACTAAAAGATAGCTTGCCTCTAGTGTCTTGGAATTAAGCCCTACCGGCTCATCACTTACTGTGCCATCATCTAGATAGTAATGCTGAAGCAATTCTAACAAAATAGCATGATCCCTAGGGATAGCTTGATTCTGAGCAAGAGTCTCTAATTCACTGAGATGATCCTCGGCTATCAAATTATCTTCATCGTCAATGATAGTGCGAATAAGGACTTTTCTTGCAGCAATATGTGTCCCGGTGAGTGATAGATAGACTTCATGTATCTCCGCGCTGGTCTTCTCCTCTGCATCCAACAACGCATCACAAATTGAGCGATTAGCTAGTTGAAAATCAATAACCTCACCTTTACGAATACCATTAGACTTGGCTTCACCAACGCCTAAAAGAACAACTGTTCCATCTGGAGTCAACTCAGCAACGGCAGCTACCACTTTATGAGTGCCAGCTTCGACCGCAACTACTACATTCGATTCTTTCTTTTTTAAAAACATCATATTCTCTTAAAAGTTACGGGAACATTTTCTCTTGGAGTTAAATCAACATTACGGATCTTTTGGCCATGACTTCTAGCCCAATTCAACAAATACTTTAATCTACCTATTTGTTGGGCCAGATCCTGGGTCTTAAACGTAATGGTCCCCTGATCAAACGTGAAAAGCTTAATATGGCCACTATCCTCTATTTCTATCCGTGTCAGATCTAGTTCCCCCTTAACAGCTGACATATCGGCTAGATGAAGCAAATTAAGGACGCTAAGCACTTCTGTTCTTTTAATGCGAAATCCCTCTATGACATAACTAGATTCTACTCCAATTATATTTGGTAAACTCTTTATTTTTTCGCCAGGACGAGGCTTCATTACATAGCCTTCTGAATCTATATAGTATACTTCCTGTGCTAATCGAGATCCTGTTTTAGAATAAGGCGTGATCTTTGCCACTGGCTGACGTTCATCTACATCTATACGAAGCTTTGAAGGCAAAATTCTTTCAACTCTTGCCTTAGCAACACTGGGCATAGCCTCTATTTCATCTACTATCCTATCTAGATTAAGGTTCATCAAATTATCGCCGACATAAACATCTGCCTGTCTAAGAATTTCATCACGTGCTAGCTCACCCTCATTTAAAACTTCTATTTCATCTATCGTGAAGCGCTCGTTTTCATACAACATAGCGCTAAATAAGGTCTTGGTGGCCAAATGCACGGCAAAACATACAAGTACAATGGTACTGACAGCTAGAACAATAAGACCAGCTTGCATGTACAATTTTCTCGCATCCGTTTTTGACACAACTTGCACATTCAAAACATTACTCTTTGTCTTAGTAGTACTATTTTTTCTTTTCTTCCTCATTATTCATCCTTGAGACTTACCCCTCTGTTAAAATTGTACCCATGCAATAATTACATGTACAGACAAAGGTTCTAAATTTCTTAATTTTAGTCACCAACAGTGATTACCTCCGGCTCCAGATGAATACTCTTTTTATGGAAAGCTTCTTTTTTTATAAGGTCCATTAACCAGATAACATCTGAAGCGCTTGCACTTCCGTCATTCACAATAAAATTCCCATGCACATCCGATATTCTAGCACCGCCGCGCTTCTTATTCTTTAACCCTAACTCTTCAACTAATTTACCTGTAGGAATTTCACAGGAGTTTTTAAAACTACACCCCGCGCTAGCAGCAGCCGGTTGAGAACTCCACCGCTTTTTACTGTTGGACTTTAGTATTTCATTAATCTTTGTTTCGCTGCAGGGCTTACAAAGTAAAACTGCACTTAACACAGCATGCGTTTTTAGTAATGGAACATTTCTATAGGAAACTTCTATATCACTAACATCAAGCTCCTTGATAGCTCCCTCCCTATCCATCACTCTGATAGATTGAACAACGTCAAACAAACTAAATTTCATCGCACCTGCATTCATGCGTAAACCTCCTCCTAGATGCCCCGGAATACCTTCCATAAATTCCAGCCCACCCAGCCCATGCTTTTTGGCTTTAAATACAATGTCTTTCATCCTTGCCCCTGCACCCACACTAACGCGTTCTCCTTCGATTTTTATCTGCCTAAATTGTTCAGAATTAAGGTGAATACAAATACCTCTGATTCCATGATCTCTAACCAGCAAGTTACTGCCTCGACCTACAAAAAAATAGTCAATCTCATTTTCTCTACAATAATGAAGAATCTTTTTGAGGGATTCTTCATTTGAAGGCTCACACCAAATGTCTGAGGGTCCGCCCACTCTTAGCGTTGTATGCTTTGATAGAGGTTCAAATAATTTTATTTTCACCTTTTGGTCTAGTAATTCTTTCAAATCCTTAAATACCTTCAAGGCAGCTCCAATACTCTTTGCTACACGAGATACATCCCCAGCCCCTAATACTAATAGAGCATCACCTGACTTTACCTCTCTCTTAATGTGATGCTCTAACTCCGCAACATCTGAAGCGAAAGCTACGCCGCCGTTTCTTCTCTTAGCTATATCTTCAGCTAGCATCTGACCAGTTACTCCTTGAATACTCTTCTCGTTGGCTGGAAAAATTTCCGATAAAATAAGATAATCAGCACAATCAAAGCACTTTACAAATTCACTCCACAGGTTCTTAACTCTTGAATAACGATGGGGCTCAAAAGCAACCAGAATTCTGCGACCGCCTAAGCTCGATCTTGCAACCTCAAGAGTCGTCTGTATCTCGGTAGGGTGATGGGCATAATCATCAATCACCATCAATTCATCCAGCGCTTCTATTACCTCAAAACGCCGTTTAGCCCCTCTAAATGATTTAAGGCTAGCAACAATACTATCCAATTTGACACCTAGATGTATTCCTATTGCTAGAGTGCACAGCGCATTTAGAGCATTATGCTTTCCCATCACCTGCAGTTCAATTTCACTAAGTACCTCACCACCATGCCATACTTTAAAACAAGGCATTCCATTCTTTAGATGATAGTTCACTCCTCTAAACATTGCCGAATCAGAGAAGCCGAATGTGGTCGCGTTGCTGAAACCAGATAAAAGCATACTAGCCTCTGGACAATCAACACATCCAATACAATGATTAGCTTCAGATAAGAATTTTCCAAAGAACTGACGAATATCCTCTATTCCCGTAAAATAATCCATATGTTCTAATTCTACGTTTAATAAAACCGCAATTCCCGTCTTGTAGTTTAGTAATGAGCCATCACTTTCATCTCCCTCAATTACCATCAAAGGAGAGGAACCCCACTGAGCAAATTGGCCTAATTGAGGAACTTCAGCACCTACATAGAACCCAGGATCTATTGCAGCATTTTTCAACATATGAGCAACCATTGATGTGACCGTTGTTTTTCCATGCATTCCACCGACTACTATATTTTCACGATCCGCAGTTAATTCACTTAATGCTTGTGCTCTGCCTATAGTTTTAGCCCCACAGTCAAGTGCATATAACCTCTCCAAATTACTCTCTGGAATTGCTGCGCTGTAAACTACTTTCTGAGCACCTAACACAAAATCTGGATGATGACCTAAATAGAATTTGAGACCCTTCTCTATCAATTTTTTTGCGTTCGCATTCTCCCGTAAATCCGATCCCGTTACCATATAGCCTTTTTCCAAAAACAATGAAGCAAGGCCAAGCATACCACTTCCAGCGACACCTATAAGGTGAACTCGCTCTCCTTTATCAAGACTCTTGGTGCATGGGTCGTTTGTAGGAAGTGTTTTCATCAAGGCGATGCTACCTCCTTTATTTCTACCTCAGAGCAATTCGCTATTAATTCTTTAGCCATTTGTTTTTCAGGACTCTTGTGGAAAGTAAATTCTTGCACATTTCGACACATTTTTTTATGCAATATCCGATCAGATAAAATTTTTTCTAAAACTGTGACCAGTTTCAAGTAAGCACTCTCGCTTTCTTCAATGATCTCTGCGGCATTTTTCTCTCTAAAAACTTTAGCATTCCACATCTGGTGATTCTCTGAAGCGTATGGGTAGGGAATAAGAATAGAAGGCTTAGCATAATACGATAACTCGGCCATAGAAGCCGCACCGCTGCGAGATACTACAACATCACACGCACTATAAAATGTACCCATATTCTGGCAAAAATCATTCACTACTGCATCAAAAGCACTTTTCCTGTAATTCATTGAAACTAAAGCATCATTCCCAGGCCCGCTAATATGTAGAAATTGCCAATTATCTTTATGGCTTTGAAGATGTGAAAGTGCTTTCACCACCATGTGGTTTAAACCTTGTGCTCCTTGGCTACCTCCAACTATACCAACCGTTAATTTATTCTCGCTAAGCCCCAAAATCTTCCTTGCTTCAGTTGCCTGTATACGCTTCAACTGTTTTCGTATTGGAGTTCCCACAAATAAGGTAGTACCGTGCGGCAAGTGTTTGGCACACGTCTCCATCCCAATAAACACTTTGCGAACTAACTTTGCCAGTAAACGGGTTACCTTGCCAGGGTACGCATTCGACTCGTGTAAATATGCTGGGACTTTACAAGAGCTAGCAGCAAGAAGAAGAGGTGCACAAGAAAAACCGCCCATCCCAAGAACTACCTCAATGCGTTGATTCTTAATTTCATTACAGCACTTTTTATATGACCGATAAAATTTCCAAATGAAATCAAATAGCTTTATACTCAAACCGGGAAATCCAATTGTAGACAAAGGCACTGTCTGCAATTCAGGATAATTTTCTAAGGCTAGCTGATCGATCTTTTTCATCGACACATAAAGACGTACCTCATGCCCAGAATTCATTAACTCCTGTGCCACAGCTAGCCCCGGAAATAAATGACCTCCCGTGCCACCGCAAGCAATACCCATAGTAGCCATAATCACATTCTCACGGTTACAACTTGAGGTAAGACACGCCTGGGCCCTCTCATTGGTTCATATTCGGCCTGTCTATGTATATTGATCAATATTCCAACACATGTTAAACACATTAAAAGATTAGAACCTCCATAACTAATAAATGGAAGGCTTATACCCTTAGTTGGCACTAGAGAAGTGACAACTGCAATATTAAAGCCTGCCTGAATGCATATTAGGCTAGTAGCACCAACACCTAGAAGCACTCCTGTAGCATCTTTAGCATGCCAGGCAATAAACCCACCGCTTAAACCAATTAGTAAAAAGCAAAAAACAACTAATAAGGTAAACACCATTCCCATTTCTTCTCCAATTATAGGAAAAATAAAGTCCGTATGAGATTCTGGGAGGTAAAACATCTTTTGCACTCCATTACCTAACCCTAGGCCATTAACTCCTCCCGAACCAAAGGCAATGAGAGCCTGCTGCACTTGGTAGCCTTCATCCAATAGATATTGCTCAGGATTCATGAATGCCAGTAATCTCCCAACTCGCTCAGGCATAAATAAAGCCATACCTATAATTCCAGCTATTCCTATAATAGGCAGAGGGATAAGATATCGCCAACGTGTTCCTGCTACAAACATCATCAGAAATGTAATAAACAGAAAAACTGCTAATGTTCCCAAGTCATTCTGCAAGCGGCAAAGGATTGCGTAGCCAAGAAATACGAGTATTGGCATAACAAATCCAATTTTGATATCATGAGTCTGTCGATAATTTTTACCAAGCCAATAAGCTAAAAATGCAGCATAACTAAGTTTGGCAAATTCAGAGGGCTGAAATCTCATGACACCAAGATCAAGCCAACGTGCTGCATTATTAACTGTCACACCAATACCAGGAGCAAGGCAAAGAACCATCAAAAAGGCCCAGCCGGCTATAAGAAAATAGCTATACTTAACCCATTTTTGATAGTCCCATTGTGAAGCAAATATTGCAGCGCCTGTTGCAATGATCAACCAAACGAGTTGTCTAGTAATAAAGTAATATTGATCCCCATGGTTATTAGGCACAAATGCACTCACGCTGGTAAGTATTACAAAGCCTATCGACAATAATACTAGAACAGACAGAATTAGCACATAAGCACAATTTCTAGCCATAGGAACTCCTCTACTCCTGGGCTTCTCTCAGCATCGCCATTTCGGAATTCATAGAAGCTGTTCTGAATGGGACAACTTCTGGGTCATCAGATTTCTCGTTTTTACTTAACGTAGAACCGCTGCGCACTGGAATCTTAAGCTTCATGCCAACTTTAATTTTAGCCGGATCCGATAACCCATTTAACTGTGCGATAATTGAAGTCTTGGTTCCATGGTTATGGGAAATTCTCCACAACGTATCACCCTTCTTCACCGTGTAAGTGATATAGCTTGTGTCATTTTCATGTGTAGAACCCGCGCTTAGTGTAACCTTTACAGGGACTTTGCTCAGACCAGTTTGAGAAACTAGGCGGCTCACAGGGACTTCTAAACTCTGACCTATTTTAATGAGATCATTAGATAGCCCATTAATTTGCTTAATTTTATTAACAGACACCCCGAACTGCTTGGAGATTCTGCTTAAAGTATCGCCTTTCCTCACAATATACTTCTGATAATCCACTACTGGTTGATCTATCTGCTTCGTAATTGTTGGAGCTGCTTCCTTAACCATTGGATTAGTTGCAGGGGCAGGTCTTGCCTCCAGCAGCACAGTTTCTTGTTTCGATACCTTAGTAGCTCCTTTTGGCAACTCCTTGATGCCTGACCACGCAGAATCACTTGTAGCCGGCATGCTTGATGCATAAGGTGAAGTAAAATGCTCGTCATCTAGAACCGGGCGCGGCTGAGTAGATTGACTAGGGGTTACCTCAGCAACTTCTTCAACCTCATAACTAAATACCGTGTCTTGATCAGTTGGAAGAGTTTCAGTCAAAGACGCCCCTTGAAGCTCTTCTTGTCCGCTTTTCTCAGCAATTTCCTGCTCTTTATTTGGTGCTGAATCTCCTTTCAATAGGGAATATGCACATAGACCTATAATTATTACTACATGCACTCCGAGCACGATGAGAAACATCGTGGTTAATTTATTGCTACCCTTAGTTGGGCTTGTATTTTCACTCATTATTTACTCCTGGTTATTATGTCATTTTTCTAACTAAATTCGCAAATTGTTTACCTCTATCTTCAAATCCCTCAAACATGTCAAAGCTAGAGCAACCTGGGGACAGTAACACTACATCGCCTCTTACCGCTGTCATGCTTGCCTCTTCAACAGCTTTTTCTAAAGTATCTACTAACACACATGTGACTTTGTCTCCCCAGTCTGTTCTAATTTTGTGTTTAGTCTGGCCTATTAACACAGCCTTTTTTACGCGCTGTTCCACAACATGAATCAATGATTTAAAACCAACGCCTTTATCCTTCCCTCCAGCGATGAGAATTACCTCGCCCTGCTGTGCTAAAATTGCTTTTTTCATAGCATCAACATTAGTTGCTTTTGAGTCATCAATATAGCGTACACCTTCTATTACTTCTACTATCTGGCATCTGTGAGCAAGAGGACTATATTCGATAAGCGCATTTTTGATTATAGATTCATCGATTTCATAATTTTGTGTCACAGCTATAGCTGCCAATTGATTTTCTGCATTGTGAGGCCCTAGTAATTTTGTTTCATTCTGCCTTAAAAACAATTTCTCACCGATAAATAAAGCCTGATTTTTATAACTAAAATGACTTTTCAATGAATCAGATGAAAAAGTAACTTGAGATGCCTTTATTTGAGTTAATTCTAAATTTGCATTTACTATAGCGAGATCGTTGGCTTCTTGATTCTCGAAAATTCTTAACTTAGTGCGCCGATAATGCTCAAATGAGTCATACCTATCTAGATGATCAGGCGATAGGTTCAAGTGAACTGCCACATTGGGCCTAAAGCTATCTATAGCCTCTAACTGGAACGAACTCACTTCAAGCACTACCGCATCCAATTCAGATTTCTTTAAAACTACCTCTGAGAATGGAAGACCTAAATTCCCACATGCTATAACTTTCTTACCAGCGGCACTTAAAGCGGAGGCAATTAATTCCGTAGTCGTGCTTTTACCATTAGTGCCAGTAACAGCTATAATTTGAGTACTTGCAAACCATGAGGCTAATTCTATCTCAGAAATTATTTTTACATTTGCAGAGTAGAAATTCTGAACAATAGGTTTTCGGGGGTCTAAACCAGGACTCAAAACGCACAGCTCATAGCTTTCTGGTCTCAATGCAAAGTCCCCAAGGTGCACATTAACACCCTTCTGCCTCAACTCCTCAGCAGTTCTTTGAAGCTTTGAGTCCTCTGAAACATCATATACAGACACACGAGCCCCTTGAGCCAAGAGCAACATAACTGCTGCCAAGCCACTTTTACCCAAACCTAAAACTAATGTATTCTTATTTTTTAAGTTCATACTATCTCAGCTTTAATGAAGCTAATCCCATCAATGCAAAAATAATTCCTAGAATCCAAAAGCGTGTGACAACAGTCGTTTCTCTCCACCCTTTTAACTCAAAGTGATGATGGATTGGAGACATGGCAAAAATTCTCTTACCTGTTATTTTATAGCACCCCACCTGCATAATGACAGACACAGCCTCCATAACAAAAACTCCCCCTATGATGACAAGTAAAAGCTCTTGATTTACACAAATCGAAACTACCGCGATAGCTCCACCAAGTGCCAACGATCCCGTATCACCCATAAACATGCGTGCAGGATGACAATTGTACCATAGGAAGCCCAAGGCTGAAGCTCCCAATGCGGCGCAAAAAATCACTAATTCCTCTGCCCCAGGTAAATAAGTGAGCAATAAATATTCCGATGCATCTGTTCTACTAGAAGTGTAGGCGAAAACAGCAAGAACTCCCACCACGGGAATCACGCACCCAGCGGCTAATCCATCTAGTCCATCTGTTAGGTTTACTGCATTAGAGGACCCAACAATAATAAGAACAAAAAAGGGCACGACAAAGTACCAACCCGTCTCAACCACAAACATATCTTCCTTTAGAAAGGGTATCTGAAGCTTTGTTGCAGAAGCTTGCGTTTCCGGATGTTGCAATAAATAGATAGCCACACCTAAACCAATAACCATTTGCCCAATAAGCTTTTGTCTACTATTCAAGCCATCAGATTTTTTCTGGCGAATTTTTGCATAATCATCAATAAAGCCTAGTCCGCCCAGCAACAAAGTTGGGACTAATGCCACCCATAAGTATTGATTGCCAATATCCCCCCACATTAGGCAAGCTAGAAATAAATTAACGAGGATCATGACACCACCCATGGTCGGTGTTCCTTTCTTGCTCTCATGCAAGTCAGCCAATTTATGCACCTCTTCCTTACCTCTCAATGGCTGCCCTAATTTCAAGCGAGTTAAAAAACGAATCAAGAAGGGCCCGAGCAAAAAACTGATTAATAGTATACTGATTGCTGCACCCATAGCACGAAAGGTTACTGACTCAAAGACCCTGAAAGGTCCAAATAGATCACTGAACTCTTTTAGGTAATAGAGCACTAGACAACTTCCTCTCTAAGAAGTTCGCTCACCTTCTCCATACTTGATAAACGTGATCCTTTCACTAGAACCACATCATCAGATCGTTGCTCCTGCATATATGCTTGTACCAAATCATGATGATTTGTACAGACTATTGCTCTGGAAAGATTTAACCCTTCCTCCGTTGCTCCTTTCATAAAATCACAAGCATACTCCCCTACAGCCAACAGAAGACCTACACCCTCTTGTTCTGCTACCTTACCTACAGCCTGATGCAATTCTCGACTTCTCTCCCCCAACTCTCCCATACTACCAAGAATTGCAACACGACGCCCGCCCCCACTCATCATATTTAGTGTTCTAAACGCAGCTATCATTGAGTCAGGATTAGCATTATAAGAATCATCTAAAAGCCATCCATCATTCAGGCGTTCCACCAACAGCCTTCCACCTGGAATAGCGGTTTCCATTAAGCCAGCTTTCAAATCAATTGGTCTAACTCCAAGTTCTATGCCCAGAGCTCCAGCTAGAGAGGCATTCTGCACCATATGCCAACCAGGATAGCCAATCTTTAGAGCTAAATCCTGGTCAGAGGTGTGTAGCGTAAAGTTTGTATAAGCACCATCCCAATTCACTGAGTCGTAGTAGTAATCCAATCCAAAAGTGCTACCAACAGAAACACAATGAGATGCCGTCCAGTCAGACATTTTTCGAACCCTCTCATCGTCACCATTTAAAATACATACCCCCTCCCTAGAGACTTCTCTAACTAAGTCCCCCTTTTCTTGAGCTATTTCGTCCCTGTCTTTAAAAAATTCGATATGAGCCCAACCCACACTTGTTACCACGGCATAGTCCGGTTTTGCCAACTTAGCCAGATGCGCTATTTCTCCACGATGATTCATCCCTATCTCTATCACTGCCATCTTGTCGGATTCCTTCATACTCAACAGAGTTAAGGGAAGGCCAATATGGTTATTCAAATTGCCTTGAGTTTTGGTTGCTTTAAATTTTTTCCCAAGCACTTGAGCAATAAACTCTTTCGCACTAGTTTTACCATTGCTTCCAGTTATACCCACCACTTTGACTTCCAGAGATTTCCGGTAATTACTCGCTAGGACTTGTAAGCCTTTCAAAGTATCTTCTACTTTGATGAGTGAAAGCTTGCCGCCTTTACTTTTTTCTTGTCGACGCACCAATGCAGCCACCGCACCCTTCTCAAGAATATCATCAAGAAACTTATGCCCATCAAACCGATCTCCTTCTAGTGCTACAAATAAATCACCTGGCTGCACCTTTCTGGAATCGGAACAAACACGCATCACGCAACGATCACCTCTGCCTCCATCAAGCGTGCCTTCCGCCCATTTTGCAATCTGGTCTAGGGGCATCGGCTTCATTTCTTGAAACCTCTTAAATACTTTAATGCTACAACACGGTCATCAAAATCAATAGTCTCTCCATGTACCTCCTGAGCTGCTTCATGTCCCTTACCGGCAATTAATATAACATCTCCTCCTCTAGCCCTTTGTATGGAGGTGGCAATAGCTTCCTCACGATCCTCTATCACATTATAATTCTCATCCCCACTCACTGAAATAACCATATCATTAAGAATATCAGCAGGATTCTCGTTTCTAGGGTTATCCGAAGTAAAAATCACTTCATCGGCCTCTTCACAGGCGGCTAAAGCCATCAATGGCCGCTTAGTGGTGTCTCTATCACCTCCACAACCTACGACAACAATCAGCTTCTCTTCTGTTAACGATTTCAAAGCTTGTAGTGCCTTCCTTAGCGCATCTTCAGTATGCGCATAATCAACGATTACTTCAAAAGCTCCTGCATGGCTGATACGCTCCATTCTCCCAGGAACCTGGGGTGCTTCAAGTAAAGCCTCCGCTATAACTTCTTCATCAATACCTAATATATTAGCCGAGGCTATTGCTGCTAAGGCGTTGGACAAATTGTAATCTCCAATCCATGGTGTTCGCAGAGAATACAACCCATTATTTGTCAGTAGATCAAATGAAGTTCCATCAATAGTATAGGTCACATTTTTTGCACGATAGTCACAACTCACGCCATGACCATAAGCAAATACGTTCGTATGATCGGGAAGCGATTCTAAAATTTTTTTACCATACGAATCATTGCCATTGATCACAGCAACTCCACCAGGCGCCAAATTTTCAAACAACTTCCTTTTGGCAGAAAAATACCGTTCCATAGTCTTGTGATAATCCAAATGGTCTCGAGTCAGATTAGTAAATACACCTAAATCAAAAGAGATTCCCGCTACTCTACCTTGATCTAAAGCATGTGAGGCAACTTCCATAATGACGAACTCACATCCAGAGACTACCATATCTGCTAGAAAGCCTTGTAAATCTAAACCCTCTGGCGTTGTGCGTGTCGCTTTTTCAACTCTATTGCCTAATCGATATTCAACAGTCCCAAGCAAACCACATTTCTTATTTATATAGGTCAACAGGTGATACAGAAGATAGGCAGTAGAGGTTTTCCCATTGGTTCCAGTGATGCCAATTGCGCTTAGCAATTCAGAAGGCTTTCCATACAAATTGCTCGCCATGACACCTAAAGCCTCTCTCCCTGAATGAACCTGAATGTTAACCTTTGGAAAAAGTGGGTCATCCTTTTCCACTACAAACGCTACCGCGCCGCGCTGATAAGCATCATTAATGTAATTGTGTCCATCAGAAACCTCACCTTTCCATGTGCAAAAAACATCTCCAGGCTTGACAGATTGAGAACGATAAACCAAACCCTTAACCTCCATATTCAAGGAACCACGGCTCTGAATTACAGGGACACTCTCAAGTAGCTGATCCAACCTCATTACTATCTATCCTCAGCTTTAGCAATTGTCTGAATCCCCCCACGGCGTAAATTCATGTAAGATGCAATCTGATTAGCAATACTCTTAAAAGCAGGCACTGCTACTTGACCTCCGTAGTACATAGAACCTTTCGGATCATCCACAACTACTGAAACAACAAAAGAAGGTGTCACCCTACCTCTACTATCTTCTGCTCCCACATACCCAATAAATGAAGCAACATGATGCAAATCTGAATACGTATGATTCACTACTTTTTGAGCTGTTCCGGTCTTACCCCCAACTACCAAATCATCCAGACCGGCACCCCTTCCAGTTCCCTCTTCGCTTACGACATCTCTGAGCCCTTTTAAAACCTCCTCCGCAACGCTACTGGCAAAAACTTGTCTCACTAGCCTTGAAGGATATTCTTTGGAAATATCACCTTTCTCGTCCACAACTGCTTTAACTAATCGCGGTTCCATCAACCTCCCCCCGTTAGCAAATGCACAAAATGCCATAGTCATCTGGAGATTAGTGACCGCAACTTCATATCCCATAGGTATTCTCGTCAAAGAAGGTTTACTCCAATAATTGGGAGGACGTAGGATACCTTTTTCCTCACCATTCAGAGCTAGTCCTTTCGTTTGCGTTTTCTCTCCGAACCCCAAATTTCTGATATACCGATAAAAACGATCTTGCCCCAAAGCGAGCCCCAATTTAGCAAAGACTATATTACTAGACTTCATTAAACCTTTGCGCACGGTAATGGTTCCGTAATCGCGAGAATCTGCAACCCGTACCCCCTCATAATTAAATAAACCATTCTCACAGAAAATTTTGGAATCCAGACCTACTATGTGCTCACTAAGTGCTGCCGCTAAAGCGACCACTTTAAAAGTAGACCCAGGCTCATAAACATTCATAATCGATGGATTACGCAAACTAGCTGGCAACATGGTAGAGCGATTATTGGGATCGAAGGTAGGACGATTAGTTAGTGCGAGAATCTCACCTGTTTGGGGATCAGCAACAATGATATGCAGATTTTCTGGTGCATGCTTCTCTATGAGTTTATCAGCCTCTGTTTCAACTATATGTTGAACTACCTGATCAATTGTTAGAACGACATGCTGACCATTCCTAGGGGCTCTATCGATTTTTCTGTAGGCGGCTATTTCTCGCTTCTTTCTATCTTTTACGATCCGTCTTTCTCCTGGCTCGCCTGCTAAGTACCGCTCCATGGCCCACTCAACGCCAGACATACCTACCTCAACATTCATATCTTGTTGAGTAAGTTCTGTCCTCCTACTTTTTACATTTGTAAAACCAAGCACATGGCTACCATGCGACCCATTAGAATAGATACGTTTTTTACGCTCTTTAAAAATAAGAGGCTTATATGATAGGCTAAGAAGTTCTTCATATTGTTGTTCACTCAGCTCACGCTTCAAGAGAATGTAACGATTATTGGGGTTAATACGCGCAGATAAATCTACAGAAGTTTGCCGAAGTATCTTAGCCACTTTTGTTAGAGGCTCTGGATCTTCTAAGACAAGCTTCCCATCAATCCGTAAATCATAAACCTCTATGGTTTGCGCTAAAGCCTGACCATTTCGATCTAAAATGTTACCACGTTTAGCCGGAATAGTCTCCACACCATAATGCATTTTAATGGCTAGATCCTTGTATTTATGATGCTGAACCAGTTGTAGATAGATCAAACGGCACGAAATAACTGTGAAGCCAAGAGAAAAGGCCATGGCTACCAGTAATGTCCGACCTTTGAGCTGATTCATCATCTCGCATCACCTCTTGCGTAAATATCTCTGCCACGAAAGTAGTTTCTGCGACGCAGTTTTTGTGAGCCTAGTAGATTGACTTTGTAAACCTCTAACCTATCTGTACTGACCATTTTGAGACCAAAGTACTCTACCTTGTCTTCAAGTGCTTGAGGGCTTTTACAATTTTGGATTTGCACAGCCAATGAATCATTTCTTTTTTCAATAGTAGCGAGCTCAGCTTCTAGTTCTTTTACATCATTGGCTAGCTTCACAATTCTGTTTTGTGACAAGACCAAAACAAAACCGAACAACGTCAAAATCAGACAAACTGCAAAATAGCGTCCTAATTTTTTCGTATGAATCTGATTCGTCTTTCTTAACTTATTTTTAGACCTCATATAATTTTTTCAACTACTCTCAAACGTGCACTTCGAGCACGTGGATTACTCTCTATCTCTTTTTGATTTGGCAACCAACGGCCAACTTTTTTCATGCAAAATTCAGGATTTGGCTTACCAAATGCTACCCTCTCACCTCTAATTTCCTCCTCTGACCAAAGCGCCATTTTCCTCTTTACCATTCTATCTTCTAAAGCATGAAAACTGATAACGCCTAGTCGCCCACCCGTTTTTAGAGCATTCGGCACGGAATCTAAAAATTCTCCTAGCGCATCTAACTCTTCATTTACTGCAATCCGTAGACCTTGAAACACCTTGGTAGCAGGATGAATCTTCTGTCCCTTTCTTCGCTTAATCACTGATTCAACACAACGAGCCAAATCTTTTGTTGTCTCTAATTGGTTCTTCTCTCTTGCTGAAACAATTGCTTTTGCTACCTGCTTTGCTCTGCGCTCCTCTCCATATTTTAAAATAATCTCACTGAGATCAGATTCATCCGCTCGTAGCACGAGATCTTTGGCAGTTAGCGGTAATGACCTATCCATCCTCATATCTAGAGGCCCCTCATTCATAAAACTAAAACCCCTATCGGCGTGATCTAATTGAGGCGATGAGACTCCCAAGTCGGCAAAGACCGCATCAAAAGGTCCATCACTTTTACTGATCTTTTCCAACTCTCTAAAATTCATTTTTCGCACCTTCAGTTTGTCTTCTCCCCAAGCCTTTTGTTTTTCTTCCGCTAACCCAATCGCTATAGCATCTTGGTCGCACCCCAGTACTTTAGCCCCTGCCTTTAAGAAAGCTTCCGTATGACCTCCGCAACCAAATGTTCCATCTAAAAATACTTTTCCCGCGCTGGGTTGAAGGACCTCAATTACCTCTTTGAGTAAGACAGGAATATGCATTAGCTCCAAACCCTACTTACAACCACACTGCTTATTCTCGCTTACCTTTTTGTGAAACTCGTCCTCCTGTAATAAATCCCAAAACATATTCACTCTTCCACGCAAGCGTCGCTGATGAATCTTTTCTCGACTACTCACTCGCACTGATCCACAGCGCAACCGCAACTCAGAGATTTTATCTACTTTGATAAGCGTCATAATCCAACCTCCCGAGCTACTTGTTCCCAAGTGAGCTGTTGATTTTCGATTTCCTTCGCCCGACCCGGATCCCAGATCTGAAAATGATCAAAAGCTCCCTTGAACAGAGCAATTTTTGTTAAGCTAGCCATTTCCCGCAGTTTGTCTTTTACCATGACCCGCCCCTGAGCATCAATGGACACAGACTGCGTAATCGAAGCCAGTCGCTCCAACATCTTACGACGCGGATCGTTTACTGGAGCTTGTTGTAACAACAACATTTTTTCAGCCATAACTTCCGCGGAATAGACTTTTAGACACTTCTCCTCAGAAGGCACAATACATAACCGTAGGGCAAACTTTTCACCTCGCCACTCTGCGGGCACAGTCACTCGCCCTTTGGCATCAATTGAGTGCTCAAAGGTATCCGTATATGCCTCCCTAACTCTAGAGGACATCGAAGATAGTACTTTGCCTTCCATGAAATGGTATATCGACCCACTTTTAAACATTTTTACCCAAAATACCCCACTTTAGTCAATTCTTTTATATCCAATGACTTACAAATATTTCAATCATCCCTTTCTAGACTAATTACGCTATTAATTTCCCAAAATGAAGCAAAGCAAGGTTCTAATTTTTATAAGCATAGAATTAAAGTGTCGTTCAAATATTGACTAATTCTCTGCAGGCAATTACGTAAATACATCGATGTGTTATTTTCTGGTAGTTATTCTACTAGCTCTATCAAAAGGTCACCCACTAGAAGTTCATGCATCTGTAAGAGGGCCCCGCCTATTTCTGTAACACTTGTAAGAGACTTTAGCATTTCACTATCCGAAAACCAAAATCTAGCTTTAAAAAAGGGGCTCCAGTTATGAGTTCTTTCCATAAGTGGTGATATGCTTGTTTTCAAAATTGGCGAGAAAACATACAGCGTTCCCAAAGTAATGAGCAAGGTAGTTTTTCCGTTAGGCAAAGGCTATCACTATCCCAAGAACTTCCCACGTATTGCTCCTCATGTAACAAATACCTTTGAACTTAAGAATATTTTAATCAGACAGTATTCATTTGCTCTGGTAGACCAAGATTTAGGGCTAAGCTCCACTAGTAAAGCAACTTGCAAAGTGCCAGAGTCCTATTGGGGAAGTGGAGAGATCCAAAAGAAAACCAAGGATAGTCGATAGTATTCTTACAGAGTTCAAACAAAGAGACATAGCTCTGCTGCTTTGGCTTATCGATATCAAGAAAATATGCAGTATACCCTACTATGTAATAGTCAAGCTAAAGGCGGCTATGATGCTCTAAAAGGATGATAAGTGACTTCTACTAAGAAATGAACGATGTCTTAAAACATTTACCATAGCTTCTATTTGGTATGAATAGACACAACTTCTTGAAAACTAGCACTTGGATCTATTGCCTTCATTCAATGACGGCTTGCATGAATTCCTCAGACCTGTCATCAAAAAGTTGATTCCTAATTAACTAATAAACTTGTACGCAAGTCTTTTTACATCATAATACGTGAAAATATGCGCCTCATGGCTAAGCTTCTGACAATTTACATACCCATTGCACTGCTACCTGCGCTATCCTTAGCAGAGTCTGAGTTAGCTCCTTTACCTCCAGAACCCAGACCATTGAAGGTCCCAGCAATTGAAAACAATAAACTTGTAGAACCCGTTCAGGATACAGGACGTGTCCAACCATCCCAATCTCTCATAGAAAAACAACGCGATCCTTACTACTTGTTATCACCAAAACTGCGATCTGATCAAAATCAGGGATTCTATGTGGGCGTTCTAGGCGGCTTTAATTTTTACCAGGATGTTTCTGAGCCTTACAATTCAGGCGAAGCAGCTGATCAGAATACCGGACTTCCCGCAGGCACATTTATTGAGGCGGAGCTTGAAAATCAAGAAATAGGAGATGCATTAGCTGGCCTAAAAATTGGCTACTCATGGAGATTCACGTCTACTGGAATTGAAATCTTAGATAGAAACAATTGGCGAGCAGGTATGGCATTAGAATTCGAGTTTTTATACTCAGATCAAACCCTAGATGGTAGAAACATTGCTAACACTAATGAAGACACCACTATTGTACTAGAGAATTTTCACTTCATGACTAACGCCCTTTTCTTATTACAAAATAATTCTTGGCGTCCTTACGTCGGAGTTGGAGTCGGGGCTGTCTATGTAAATGGAACTGATTATCAATACGTATCCGGATTTGGGGCCGAGACAGCACCTAACGATTCAATAGTAACAATTAGTGGGCAAGCAATAGCAGGTCTAGAATATTTTGTTAGCAATGATTGGTCGGTATTCAGCGAGTATAAATTATTAACAATGTTTGACTTAAACATCTTTGAAAGCGAATTAACTAGTTTTGGTTTTGAGGCAGACATGCTCATTGATTCCTTTATGAATCATTACCTCACTTTGGGTATCAAGCGCCACTTTTAAAAACAGATGAATATATGTTAAGCTATCTAAAGATAAAGATGTCCTTAGACTCTCTATAATGCTGCAGTCAGTTTACAGATCCAGAAAGCACGTGCATCCTAAATTCTCCCATTTGCTTTTGTGCCGCACTTGCCTTAGTACTCGTAGGCTGCATGAATTCCTCTAAACCCCCATCAAATAAAATGCATTCCAAGGACATTGGTCCAAACCCTAATCGACTTATCGATGAAAAGTCCCCTTATTTATTGCAGCATGCCTATAATCCTGTGGATTGGCATCCATGGGGAAATCAAGCTTTTGCAAAAGCCAAAGAGCTGAACAAGCCAATCTTTCTATCTATTGGCTACTCTACTTGTCATTGGTGTCACGTCATGGAGCATGAGTCCTTTGAGAGTCCAGAGGTTGCTAAGGTTCTCAATGAGCACTTTATCTCAATCAAAGTAGACCGTGAAGTGCGCCCAGATGTAGATCAAGTCTACATGACATTTGTTCAGGCAACGACCGGCTCTGGTGGATGGCCCATGAGTGTTTGGCTGACCCCAGATTTAAAGCCATTCTTTGGTGGCACTTATTTCCCACCAGATGACCGCTATGGTAGGCCAGGCTTCAAATCTCTCCTTTTAAAAATTCATGATCTCTGGCAACAAGATCAAAACAAGATACTAGCCCAGTCTGAGCAAATCATCCAGAGACTCACCGAATCCGCCGACCTACTAGAGCAAGGAAAATTAAACTCCGAGATATTTAATCAAGCATTCAAGACTTATGCATCAAGCTTTGATGCTGAGGAAGGAGGTTTTGGACATGCCCCCAAATTTCCTAGACCATCCTCTCTCTCTTTTCTAATGAGGTTTGCCTATTTTAAAGGCTTTGAAGACAAACAGGGAAAGGAAGCTTTGCAAATCTCACTTAAGACATTAGATAAAATGGCTGATGGAGGCATGTATGATCACATAGGTGGAGGATTTCATCGCTACTCAGTAGACCAGTTCTGGCATGTGCCTCATTATGAAAAGATGCTTTATGATCAGGCACAACTAGTCCTTGCTTATCTTGAGGCTTATCAAATAACTCAAGAACGAAAGTATGTTGAGGTTGTCCAGAATATTTTAAAGTATGTCACAAGGGACATGACTCATGAGAGCGGAGGCTTTTATTCTGCTGAAGACGCCGACAGCCTCCCTAATCATGACGCTGATTACAAAACTGAGGGAGCTTTTTACGTATGGGAGCAAAGTGAATTAGAGCAGTTACTACACCCACAAGCTACTAAGCTATTTTTTGAGCATTTTGGAATCGCAAGAAATGGGAATTCTCCTTCGGGCAGTGATCCTCATGGTGAGCTTGTCGGCAAAAATACCCTCATACGCAAAACTAAACTCAAAGACTCAAAGGAAATAAGGCAGATCAACAAAGCAATAGAGATACTCTTTAATCATAGGGAGAGTCGTCCACATCCTCACCTAGATGACAAAATCATCACGGCATGGAATGGTCTCATGATTTCAGCATATGCCCAAGCATCTCAGATCTTAAAAAATATCAACTACCTAGAAGTAGCTAAAAACGCTGCTCAATTTATAAAATCAAACCTCTATGACAATGAGTCACACAACCTATTTAGAAGCTATCGTCAAGGACCTAGTAAAGCTATGGGCTTTACTGCTGACTATGCATTCCTCATACAAGGATTATTAGATCTCTATTCGGCCAGCACGGATGAGTCTTACCTAAAATGGGCCATTACTTTACAAGAAACACAGGACACTCTTTTTTGGGATTCTAAAGACCTAGGATATTTTAGCTGCTCAGATCGTGATAACTCTATTCTGATTCGCATGAAAGATGACTATGATGGAGCCGAGCCAAGCCCCTCTTCCGTATCCGTTTCAAACCTTATGAGACTATATGAAATCACTGGAGATCTTAACTTTCAAACTAAAGCAGAACAGACAGCTCAGACTTTCATACCCGCCATTCAACAAGCGCCGACTGGAGCACCGCAAATGCTTGCCTCCATCTATCGTCTTCTTGAGCCAACGACTCAAGTCTTTCTCTCTAGAGGTGCTGACCAAGGGCACGCCACTCAATTACAGCAAACCATTTTCAATAGCTATAGCCCCAACTTAACGCTACTCCATTCAACTACAGACAAACACACTATTGCTAAATCTTATCAAGCATTGATGACCTCTTGCTCAACCGAAGAACCCAAAGCCTATGTATGCAGAAACTTCACCTGTAATCTACCTACTAGTGATGCTTCAACACTCAAATCGTACCTTCAGAAAAATACAAAATAAACCTCCAAAGAGATCTAATTTAATACTATCCGTGTTAAATTTGGTATGAGAAAAAACTATGACATACATGAACCAACTCCTCTAAGACTAAAAAAAGCTATTACTGATTTGATTTATTAAGGGCCCAATCGTACTCAAAATATGACAGCTTTACGTCTTTGGGTATTTTGTTATTTCTATATTTATTAACAAACGCCACAACACCTTCCGGGTTAAAGTCCTCAGCATACCAATTAAAAATCATAGAAAGTGTTAGACTATCACCTGACAGCTTAACTCCCACATCACTATTACTAATAAATTCAGAAGATAATTTTTCAAGCTGAGACTCGACTTCTTCCTGAGTGAAAGCATAAGGAGCTAAGGGCGGACAACTCTTGGCAGCGCAATTTACTCCGAAGTGCACCCTTGCTTCTCCAAGTTGATTTATGAGTAATTCCTTTTCCAAGTGATTAAGCGACATTTTTTTACCCCCTACTTGAATACGCTCTTCGGAAAATAGTTCAAAGCCTAAACCTAAATCAGTAACACTCCTAATGGGATAACTATCAAGAACGTGTTTTATTACCCAGGCGTTATAGGCGTTCATATAATAGGAAAGCTTTGCTTCTTTAGTGCTAGGGATTGGATTATTTTTGGAAATAAAATCAATCACGTAGTCCAACGATTTAAGATCAGATTCATTATTCTTCCAAGCTGCATAATCAACACCCTTGATGCTAACATATTTCTGTAACAACTCAGAATACGTGTCTCGCCATGTATCTGCTTGTAGCAGGGGCATTGAAATACAAATTACCAGTAAGGCTAATACTATTCGCATCATCTTCATAAGATTCTATTCAATACTTTTTAGTTAAAACTATCATCTAAAGCAAAGCTAGAAGAGGCTAAGCCTCTGTTAGAAGTAGTGATTGGATCTCTACTTTCCTCCAATAATCTAGGTTCTGATTGAAACTCCACTTTTTTTGATTTTTCAATAGTCTCTTTTGCTTTATGTGCAGCTTCGTTTGTCCCAACAATAATTTTAAGATCATTAACCGTTTCTTTCAAAACAGCTGCCTGTTCGATAAGCTCATTGCTTTGCGCCGCTCCTCGCTCAGCTGCTTCAGCACTATTTTGAGTAAGCATATCAATTTCACCAACTGCTTTAGTAATCTGTTCAATTCCGGCCTTTTGCTCAACAGAGGCAGCCGCTATCTGTTCCACCGCTTCGTCTACTTCTTGGACTTTATGGCTAATATCATCAAGATTTTTATTAACTTCACTGGCTCGACTACTTATACCTTCCAGATTATCATTAACCTTCCGACAAGCTTCAACGCCTTCTGAGCTCTTTAAAATCGAGTCTTCAATTAGTTGACTTGTTTCTCTAGCGGCATCTGCACTTCGCAAAGCCAAGCCTCTAACTTCGTCGGCAACAACCGCAAAACCCAGTCCTGCATCTCCCGCTCTAGCGGCTTCTACCGCTGCATTAAGAGCTAAAATATTTGTCTGAAAAGCAATTTCATTAATGGCCTGCATCACCTTGGAAATCGAATCACTGGAGCTTTTGATTTCATCCATAGCTATATTCATGGCGTCATTAGAAGCTCGAACCTCATCCACACTAGCATTTAAAGTGGTAATAGCCTCTAACCCCCTTTTAGCATAATCATTGGCTTGCTTTGCTAGAGTTTTAGTTAATTCAGCTCCTTGAGCATTTTCATTGGTCTGGCTAGTCATCTGAGTCAAAGAAGCACTAGTCTGTTCCAAAGCTGCGGCCTGAGAACTTGCATCATCTGCAAGCCTCACACTAGATTTTTGTATTTGTTCAACGACGAGACTGAGTTTCTTATCATTTTCATTCAGCACCGGCACTGCTAGTGCTACTGGTTTGACTGCATGTTTTGTCAAATGAATACCCAAACCAGCTGTGACTAGAACAATCACTGTAAGCAAAATCGTGAGAGCCATAGACTCCTGAAAAGCTGACAAAAAAACTCCAGCACCAGAAACTTTGGAAACATAAAATAAATATTGGCTCTTGTTGGCATTGTTAGGATAGATAGGACTAGAAACAAAATAGTAGTTATTTCCAACCTTTATTTGCCCACCTTTACCAGAATCCAATAGCTGCCAGACTTGATCAGGAAACTCATTATCTAGAAATGCCGTCCATTCACCATTTTCTCCATCCCATGCATTTAGAAAACTTCTATTGGAATTACCTAAACGCTCCCACATAGCATTCGCTTTATTTTCAGCATATCGAAGTAATTGCTGTAGGCTACAAGTGACAACCATAACCCCTACACGCTCTGTCAATATTTTCGTATAATCAGTAACTGGGATTGCCATTTGCAAGCTAGGCTCGTCGTTCCATACATAATAAGGTTCAAACAGAATCTCATCTTTTGCAAGTTCTCCGAAGGCTTTCTTCAATAAGTTCGGATCATTTTCATTAGCCAAGCCAGCCTTGATTTCATTCGGAAGGGCATTAGTAACCACTCCATTCTTTCTCGATACTTGTGCCAAAACTTTTCCTTGATAAACAAAATCTAATTTATCTAGGCCTTGATAGTTTTCCAAGAAGACCGAACCAACTTTGCCATATCTTCTCTGCCATTGCATAAGAGTCGAACCATCAAAGGGATCTACTTCTCGATAGTCATAAGCCCTCATAATTCCAGCTACAGGGGGAGTTCCTGAGAATGCCTTAAGGCCCTCTTTATTACTTTTTAGTGCACTTTCTATTAAGACTCCATTACGGCTAGAGTGTTCATAAAAGCTATTTAACTGTTTACTTATCTGATCATTGAAAGTCACAAAAAGACCTATCACTACAGGAATGATAGAAGCCGCTACAACAAGACCTGCGATCTTACTAACTAAATTAAGTGAGCGAATTATTTTCATAGTTGACTGACTTTGGTTATTTCATCTGTCATTGATTTAGATAAAGTGACATCGACATTCTCAACCGCATCAGCCAAAGATTTCACTAAATTGAAGGCATGTTGTATCAAAGGGTAAACATCTCCAGGTCCTATACTATTTTTTTCCTTTCTCCAGTTTGCATGCCTTAGAGAAAGCTCCATATCAAAACTATTGATAGAACCACTTAGGGCTTTTAATTCTCCAGTTAGAATTTTCGTTAGATCGAAAACGTCTCCTGGCGTAATACTATCTAGATTCTCAATATCATCTAGGAGAATGGGAAAGTAATCTGTAGTTTCTTGATAGTAGTCAGACATTCTATTATACGTCATTTGTAAAAGGACATAAACATGACGTGGTTTTATATCCTGTTGTGGATTCATCGGAAAACCATAACGCTCATAAGTAATACCATCATTTTGAGCTAATGCATACAAGATAGGAACTAATTCCGTTACGTTTGCAATATAAACTCTACTTGGAGTCGCCCAATCTACTTCTATGTTTTTTTGTTTTGCAATCACCACGTGATGATGGGTAATTGATCTCAACATTTGAAAGACGTCACTAGCAGTCTTCTCTTCACCACTACCGCTGTACTCTCGAAATAACTTTTTATAAACAAAATAGTTCTTAATGAGGCTTAGGACATTGTAGATATCCAAGGCTTTAACATCACTAACTTCCAAACCTTGCATTTTTTTATGCGTAACAATATCTATAGAACCCGGATATAATGCCCCAAACTCCTCTACTACTGAAAGCGCCTTCTCGTAGACGTTTCTCGGTTTAGCCATTTGAGTGATTGGTTGCTTGGAGAACTTCGCTTCCATATTGTTGGCAGATTTCAAAGAGTTTTCTATACTCTTTGCTAAGTTGTAAACATCTGTTATGTCCGTATTTGCGAATGCGTTAGAGGCCAAAAGCATCAAAGAAAGCGGCATAGCCAAGAAATTTAAAAGCTTTATGTAGCTCTTAAGGAGATTTTTAACTTCAAAGCTATCTGCAACAAACCTAAATATCATGCCAAATCATCCTTATCATGATCTATTCGACCTTAATCCTAATCGCCTAAGGCAAATTTCTTTATTCACTGAAAGATTTTATCATGATTTCTTTCCTTGTCTGTCGACGTCCATAGTTCAATAGATTACTAAAACTCAATGCGAAGCTTTTGTATGTATCATAGCATTAACCTCTATGCTTGTAAGCATGTCCTGAGTCTTCGTAACTCAAGTGCGGCAATTCTTTAACGTAACTGATAATAGCTTAAATTTATGAGCGAGATAACAATCTAGCGTCTATTTGAGAGTTTATTTTGAATCCTATCCCAGACCCTCCAGAAAAGAACTTCTCTGGCACAGATGTTTGTCTAGCCAACTAGAGTCATACAAACAGGAGATGGCCATCAAAAAGCCAAGCTCGCAATAGGTATGAAAAATTAGATTAAAAACTCAATCAACATCTTGAATATTTGAAAGTCGATTATACTCCAGATTGGAAGGTAAGTTCACTCATCATGATTCGTAGGATGATCAGGCCAAATTATGAATCTTAAGACTCCTTGATGGGAAAGACTAAACTTTCTCAATTTCAAAATCTAAACGTAGTAGAAACTTGGAAAATGAACTTATCTCCCACATTTCGTCCATCAAGCACATGACCTAGCGTAAAACCATAAGAATGACCATGAGGTGAATTATAATAGATACCTCCATTTATAGTATCACTTATTTCCTTCAACTCTGGGAAACGATCTGGAGTAAACCCTGGGCCACCAATATCCAACCCCGAAAGTGATTGCTGTCTTCTGTAAGAGAAGGTTAGAGTCACTTCATCGATGATATTCTTATAAATTCCTAAATTTAAGAGGAAATCCTCAGGTACATTTTCATTACGTGCACGGAAGCCAGCTGCTCCGTAGAAACCAAAGCCTATGGAGTCGAAGCGTTTACCCCAAGCCAACTCCACCTCAGCACCAGAAGCTCCATCTCCCACCGAATTTGTTGCCCCATTAGTCTGGACCTCATAGGTTCCCTCAATAATAGCACCCACTCGCATTGTTAAAGTCGGAATCCACTCTTCCTCAAAATAATCCTCATTAAGAAAACGCCACCGGACACCTAACCTCGTGTCATCTAAACCATGTTGATCTCCATTGGGATTCGGATCAAAAGTAGCTACTGAGTAACCTAGTGTGACATCAAAAGCGATTGAATCGTTCAACCCATACTCTACTCCCACAAGAGTTCTGAACTCTTCTTGCTCATCTGCCAATTTAACTTTTGTTGTGCCTTGGTAGAATTCGTCAAATGTTGTATAGGAAAATGAAACATTAGCAATCCACTGCTCTTCAAAAGGCAACCATGGTCTTGCTGCTTTTAGTGGCGTCCCTAAAGCTATGACAAGTCCAATTAAAATAGGTCGTAATAACATATTCAATTCCTTTCTTTATTTAATTCGATATCTAATGATTAAATATTTCTTAACTCCGTCGAGTTGCTTTTCAGTTAATTTACCTGCTAATGGAGCCAACTTGACTTTATTTTTGGCTTTGTTGGGGAGTTTTTCTTGAAGAGACTCTAACACGGATCTCTGATTTTCTAACTTATCTGCTGCAATATCTCCTAAAGTCGCTTTGCCCGTTACTACTTGCTTACCTAAATGGTAAAGCTTGGCATCCTCTCCTTTTCCTGGAGGACCACTTGGAGGAGCACCACCTGAGCCTATACCGATCGATGGTAATAATAGGAAACCTACTACAATGACAAGGTACAGTGCTTTTTTCTCCATGGAAGAGGCACTTCGGCCTGAAAAAAAACAACTTTAGCAAAAAATAATTTTTCTATTCATTTTAATTAAACAGCTCATGGCGTCTTAAAAAATTATCTTTTCAAATTAACTCGCTAAAACTTGGCAAAATTAGATAATATCCTTTTATTACATAATACGGCTAAAATTGATCAAACAATTTTTCAGTAGACAAGACTCAAATCAGTCATAATTACGAAGAGGCTTAAGTCTTTATATGGTCCACGCCTTCAAAGAAATAATCAGTCGATTGAATTGGAGATCTCTTGTGGTAGCCATGTTCTTTATTTTTTTATCAATTATTTTTAACAGTTCCCATCCAAACCGGTCATGCCTCATCTTTATATTCTTATTTACCGCAAGCTCAATTATATGGGGTCTATTATGGCTAATTAGCACTCGACCTTCTCTTAAGCAAATCATACTCATCTCATGTTTATTACGTTTATGCTTTCTCCCAGTAGAGCCTATATGGGATGACGATGTTTTCCGGTTCCTCTGGGATGGATGGATGACACTACAGACAGGCACACCTTATGTTCATGTCCCTTTCAATTATTTTGGTGGAACAGGTATGCCAGCTGAAGTCGAAAACTGGCTCGACCAGATCAACTACCCTGAACTCCCCACCATTTACGCCCCTGGGATTCAACTTTATTTTATGGTCTCAGCCTTATTACCCAGCTCTCTGATCACATGGAAATTGATCATTCTAGCTCATGATATCGCCACCATTGTGCTTCTAGCACGTCTCTCATGCAATAAAACAGCGTTACTCTATGCGAGCTGCCCTCTTCTCATTATTGAGGCAGCATGGCATGCTCACTTTGAAAGTATTGGAGCTTTTTGGTTTGTGCTTGCCATCTGGATACTCAAGCAAGAAAAAACCCCTCCACACAAACGAAATCTACTAGCCGCTACTGCACTGGCTTTGGCTTTATCGATCAAAATTTCCGCCATTCTCGTGCTGCCATTTTTTTTCAAAAGGCTTCCTTTCAAATATTTTTTTCTCATGCCCGCACTTGCCATCTTAACAGGACTACCTTTCATCATACCTACTATACATCAATTGCAACTCCCTCACGAATTAAGCTATGAAAACATTTCATATACCATGGGAAAGCTACAGTCATTTACTACTTTTGCTCGATCCTGGGAATTTAACTCAGCTTTCTATGCCATACTGAAAAACCTTATCGGGCAAACTTCAGCAAAAGTCGTGGGTCTTCTTTTATTTGGATCTGGAGCACTCTTCTTACTCGTAAAATCATATCAACAGAAACTTTTTCCTTCTCCAGGAGCCACCACTTGGGTTGCTGCTCTCACCTTGTTGTTTAGCCCTGTGATTAACCCATGGTATGCCATTTGGCTGCTACCTTTAGCTACTCTTGATCCAAAAATTTGGCAATGGTTCCTGTTCACATTCTTACCTTTATCTTACATGCATGGACTTTTTCTACCAAACTCAAACCTCGATCCATTTCAGCACCCCATATGGTTAAGGCCTTTAGAGTTTGCTCTAATTCTAGTTCCCATGTTATTGTATCTAAAGTCTACTTTACAAACTGATAATAATGAATGACGCCATAATAAACTTCCCGCGAGCTTACGTTCTGGGTATTAGCCTAGTTCAAGCATAGCTTGTCCGCCGTCTTGATTGCCCTGTAGCTTGATGTATCGGCGAATGATCTCTTCATTTATCCCAACAGTAGAAACAAAATAACCTTCCGACCAAATTCCATCCGTGCCCCAA